>DFRF01000180.1:19005-69539 GCA_002378125.1 Rhodospirillaceae bacterium UBA3470
TCGACGCTCAATCCGCCGCATAATCCTTTAAAACATCTGCATCTGGCTCGATACCAAGGCCCGGGCCATCCGGCACTGTGAACATCCCGTTCTTGGGCGTGATTGCGCCACTATATATGCATGCCTCACGCTCCAGATAGAACCATTCGGCGAGGCCACTATTAGGCACGCTGGCCATAAGGTGAAGGGTCGCCAGGAACCCAGGCCCGAAATAGGGCGCGTGTGGCATCAGGGAAACCCCATGGGTTTCTGCTAACACGGCGACTTTTCGGGCTTCGGTGATGCCACCCACCTTGGTGACGCTGGGTTGGATGTAGTCGGCGGCGTTTGCATCGATCATCTGTTTGAACTGAAAAGCCGTGCAGGCGTTCTCACCGGTCGCGATCGCGATGCCGGTCTCCGCCCGCAGCCGGGCGAGAGAGACGAAATCCTCTGGTGGGAAAATCGGCTCCTCCAGCCAGTGAATGTCGAGTTCCTGGAACGCCAGCGCCATGCGCTTGGCCTCTCCCGGCGTCCAGGGACAGTTCGTGTCGACCATGATGGGGATGTCAGGTCCAGCTACATCGCGTGCTGCGGTCACCTCTGCCACACCGGTCTCGTGCAACTTCACATAGCCATAGCCCTCATCAATGCTTTGTTTGGTTTTTTCCGCAACAATCTCTGGGTTAGAATAATTGAAGAGACTGGAATAGCCTGGGATATCGCTACGCACCTGGCCGCCCATTAATTTGCAGAGCGGCAGGCCTGCGGCCTTTCCAGCCGCGTCCCAAAGCGCGATATCAAGACCCGACAACGCAAACATGGTTACACCATAACGACCGAACAGATGAAGACGGCGTTGAAGATCAGTCATCAACGCGGATATGTCCCGTGCGTCCCGGCCCAAGGCTATGGGCGCAACCATCTTTTCCAGCGCCGCATGAACCGCTTCACGACAGTGATAGGCAAAGGCGTCGCCCCAACCGACGGTACCGTCGTCCATTTCGACGCGCACCAGCACGGAGTCGAGATTTTTCCATTGTTGCCCGCTAAGCTCCCAAGTCGGTCCGCCACTAGAAAATGGGATTTCCAAGGGTACAGAACGGATGTCGGCAATTTTCATATGACGGCTCCATTATATGGCGCCGGCAACGATAACCCGGTCAGAGAAGGTGAGAAAGGTCGAAGGCGCTGTATATGCCTAGATACCAATCAACGGCTGCACCATGCGCGCTCCCAGACTTTTAAAGCGGAGCGGTGCGTCGGTCACGGCCAGACAGATACAATCTTCACCCAAAGCAGCTTGCGGCTGGTGGTCAATACTCTCATCTGCCTCTTGCAAATCGCCTCGACCGTATGTGCCCGTTGAATCAGAGAAAGCGCCGGAAAGGACAAGGGTCAATTCGAGTCCACCGTGAGAGTGTGTCGGCACCGGCCGGCCAGCAGGAATCCGGAGCAATCGGGCGGTCGTCAGTTCATCGCCAGTGGGAATGGGTAACTGGTGAGCTCCAAGCCCCAAGCGCCGCCATTCCAGGGAATCAACATCACCGCCTAAATAGCTGCGAAGGGGTTCTGGCAAAATAGGATTAGGGCCCGAGCTGTCTGCCACAGGCCGTGATGACACACTGTCTTCATGCGCCGCATTCGTAGCTGCAACAATGCTGTCATACAGGTCATCTTCAACCGGGACAGGCGCCACAGCCGACACTAACTCCCCACCAACTGCTTCCAATTCGGAAACCGTACGCCGGCACATGGGACAGAGAGCCAAATGAGTCGCCACAGCGAGACTCCAAGTTTCCGCAAGGGAACCAGCAACGTAATCGAGCAGAAGCTCTTCGCCCGGATGATGGGAAATGGTCATTCGCTATCTCCAATCCTTGACCGGATGTTTTTCAATGCCAGTCGGATGCGTGATTTGACAGTTCCAAGGGGAATACCTAGTGCATCCGCAATCTCCGGATGCGCTTTCTCCTCAAAGTAAGCAAGTTTAAGGACTGCTCGCTGATCTTCCGAAAGCTCCGCCATAGCCGCGTAGAGTTGAGCTGAATCCTGAGCCTGACTGATAGCCTCGGTCGCTAGTGGCTCAGGATCAGGAATAAAGGCTGGGTCATTCATATCCGGTTCTGGCCTGTTAGACTTCCGGAGATGATCTATACGCATATTCCGCGCAATCGTAAAAATCCAGGTTGAAGCAGCAGCTCGTGCCGGATCATATTGGTCAGCTTTGCGCCAAATCTTTACCATGGTCTCTTGAACCACTTCTTCAGCCATCTGCGGACTAGTTCCCTGCCCCATCAAGAAAGCTTTGAGGCGAGGTGCAAAATAGTCAAAGACTGCGCGAAAGGCATCTTGGTCTTGGTCGCCGACCCTAACGAGCAAATCGCTCATAGATTTGGAGGTCTGATCCGGATCGACTGAGGTCACCGCCCTCTCCGTTTTTACATTAGTGGTCGCCGGATTGCGCTTAGGGCCATCAGCGTCGAAGCGATCCCATTTTGGATCTTTTCCGACCATACTGCCGCCGAATGTCGCTGCATTACTGTTAATCGCGGTTTCAAACATACAAGTGTTACGATCCTGACCAACACTTGGATCAACATAAAATCAAATTTTTGCCTCCTAATTGATCTAATTGGGTCGGAGAATTGTATGTAGAGGGCGAAGTATGTTAATGAAAATTTTGATAAGTAATAAGCTATGAGTGTCGCACTGTGAACCTCGTTCCAAAAGTTTCGGGAAGCCCCCTCAATATTGCGGTGATTGGTACTGGGATTGCAGGCATGGCCGCGGCGTGGCTACTAGAATCTCGCCATTCCGTCACTGTATTCGAGCAAAACAGCTGGATTGGCGGTCATTCACACACTGTGAACGTGCCTTCGTCGCGAGGTCCAATTGGCGTCGATACCGGTTTCATTGTCTACAATGAGGTCAGTTATCCTAACCTAGTGGCTATGTTCGATCATTTGGACGTCCCCACGAAACATAGTGAGATGTCGTTTTCGGCCTCGCTGGAACAAGGGGGATTCGAATATGCGGGCACGGACTTGAACGGGTTATTCGGTCAGCGGCGCAATATCGTCAGGCCCCGGTTCTGGCGGATGGTTAAAGATATCGTGCGGTTTTATCGGGAAGCACCCGCCGTGCTTGACAGCGCCTTCGACCCCGAACTAAGCCTTGGCCAATATCTAGAGCGCGAGGGCTATGACCAACGGTTTGTGGATGATCATCTCTTGCCAATGGGCGCCGCCATTTGGTCAACCACAGCAGCCGAGATTGCGGCTTATCCGGCGCAGGCCTTTATCCGCTTCTTTCAGAGCCACGGCTTGTTATCACTCAAGGACCGTCCACAATGGTGGACCGTGGATGGCGGCAGCCGCGAATACGTACGTCGTCTGACAGAAAGCTACCGCGATCGGATACGCTTGGTCGGCGTGCGCAACGTTGTTCGGCAAGTAGACAAGGTCATAGTGATCGACCACGACGGCGATATCTCCTCCTACGACCACGTTGTGTTCGCAAGCCACGCCGATGAGACCCTCGGCATGCTTTCGGACGCAACCGCGGAAGAATGCCGTCTGTTGGGTGCCTGGAAGTACACGGAAAACCGCGCCATCTTACACAGTGATCCCTCGTTGATGCCGAAGCGACGTCGGGTTTGGTCCAGCTGGAATTTCCTTGAAGGCACTGACAATGCACGGCTCTGCGTCACCTATTGGATGAACCGACTCCAAACCTTGGAGACGGAAGAACCTTTCTTTGTGACCCTTAACCCAACCCTCGAGCCACGGGCCGAAACCATACACAATGAATGCAAATATACCCATCCCTATTTCGATCAGGCGGCTTTGGCGTCGCAGAGGGAATTATGGTCCCTGCAAGGCTGCCGCCGGACCTGGTTCTGCGGAAGTTACTTCGGTTACGGCTTCCATGAAGACGCCTTGCAATCGGGCTTGGCGGTTGCAGAACAGTTGGGTGGCGTTCGACGCCCTTGGCGCGTCTCGGCCGAAAGTGGCCGGATCCCCCTTCTGATACAGAACGAGGCTGTGGCCGCGTGACCCAGAATTCCGCCATCTATGAGGGGGACGTAGTTCATGAACGCCTTCGGCCGAAACGACATCGGTTAAAGTACCACGTGTATTCATTGTTGCTGGATATAGACGAGTTGCCGGCCCTGGCCCGCCGCTTTTGGCTAATTGGCTATAACCATTGGGCACCACTAGCTTTCTATGATCGCGATCATGGTCCAGCAAATGGATCTCCTTTACGTCCTTGGGTAGAAGACCATCTAGTGAAGGCCGGTCTGCCCATTGATGGTGGCCCCATACGTTTGCTCTGTTACCCCCGAGTATTCGGCTACGTCTTCAATCCAATCAGTGTCTATTTCTGTTATAGCCGGGACGGTCAGCTGACGGCGCTCCTGTACGAGGTCTGTAACACATTCAAGGAACGCCACACCTACGCCATCGCGGTTAATGGAAACAGCACGCGGGTAATCCGCCAACAGATCGCAAAATCAATGTACGTCTCCCCCTTCATGAACATGGATGCCACCTATCATTTTCGAATTGTTCCGCCAGCCGCGCGCACTAACATTGTGATCCGTCAGGAAGACGATGATGGTCTTCTTCTTGCCGCCTCCTTCGCCGGTACGCGCCAGGAAATAACCAGCTGGTCGCTCACCAATATTTTGTGTCGTTTCCCACTGCTCACTTTTAAGATTACATCGGCTATTCATTGGGAGGCACTTAGGTTGTGGCTCAAGGGACTTAAGGTATTTGCTCATGAACCCGCCGCGAGACCCATTGAAAGTAGTATC
Source organism: Rhodospirillaceae bacterium UBA3470 (assembly GCA_002378125.1). GTDB lineage: Bacteria > Pseudomonadota > Alphaproteobacteria > Rhodospirillales > Casp-alpha2 > UBA3470. The sequence continues at coordinate 23,804 of DFRF01000180.1, forward strand.
GGCAATCCCAAAGCTTCAAAATCCTAAATCATTATGAATCACCCCCTAACCTCTGCGGCGTCGTCCATTTATGATGGGTTTCTATCGGCCGTTATTAGCTGGCGCGTTTGGCTTTTTCGAACTTGGGTCGCGCGCCTGCCCGTCGGGCAGTTGACGGTTACATTCCCATCGGGTCGCCGCGAAACGTTCAATGGCGCGAGGCCAGGAGAGAACGCACACCTAAACATCCATGACATGCGTGTGGTCAACAGGTTGATCAGTGCCGGCGACCTAGGCCTAGCGGAGTCCTTTATGGCCGGAGAGTGGTCAACGCCGGATCTGTCCGCAATCATGCGGTTTGGGCTGGTGAACGAACAAGCATTGGGAACGACACTGCAGAAAACAACGCTGCACCGCTTGTTCGACCGGCTTCACCATGCACGGCACACCAATACCCGGCGCGGCAGCCGTCGAAACATTGCCGCCCACTACGACCTGGGTAACGTTTTCTATGGCCACTGGCTCGATCCTTCTATGACCTATTCGTCAGCGCTATTCGAGACCCTGGATGAACCGCTGGCGCCCGCGCAACGGCGGAAATACCTTCGCCTCGCCGCACAACTGGACCTCCAGCCCGGGGATCAGCTTCTGGAGATTGGATGCGGCTGGGGCGGGTTCGCTGAGATCGCCGCCCGGGACTACGGCTGCAACGTGGTTGCCTTGACCCTCTCGCGCGAGCAAGCGGCCTATGCCCGGGATAGGATGGCGCGGGCGGGTCTGTCAGGTCACGTAGAGGTTCGATTGCAAGACTATCGCGACGTTCAGGGAGAGTTCGACAAAATTGTGTCCATCGAGATGTTCGAGGCCGTCGGAGAACAGTACTGGTCTGTCTATTTAGACACTCTGCGCGAACGCCTGGCGCCCTGCGGTAAGGTCGCCCTACAGATCATCACCATGGATGAGGCCTATTTCGACGACTACCGGCAGAACCCAGAATTCATCCAGCGCTATATTTTCCCGGGCGGCATGCTGCCCGAACCCCGTGTCTTCCAGCAGGCTGCAGCAGCGTCCAGATTAGCAATCACCGATCATTTCACGTTCGGTCGATCCTACGGTGAAACCTTGCGGCGATGGGATATGACGTTCCAAAACGCCTGGTCCGAGATCAAGGCCCTGGGCTTTGATGATCGTTTTTACCGCATGTGGCGCTATTATCTTTGCTATTGCGAAGTCGGATTCGATACCGGGCGCATCGACGTCGCCCATTTTACCCTCCAACACGCATGAGTGCCATTGCGGCGACGCCCTTACGTCGGGGAATCCTCCTAGCTTACGCGTCACCAGCCTTTGTTGTCGCCCTCCCAACCATTCCGGTTTACCTGCACCTGCCGACCTTGTACGGCGTCGAAATGGGACTTGGCCTCGCGGCCACGGGTATATTTCTGCTTTTGGCGCGTCTATTTGACACGGTCACGGATCCATTGATCGGATACTTAAGCGATCGGTTTCCCCTTTGCGGGCTTCGGCGCAAGCCTTGGATCCTCATGGGTGCAGGATTGGCCGGCTGGGGGCTGGTCAGGCTCCTTGGTCCGCCACCCGACGCCAACGGTGTTTATCTCCTGACCTGGTCTCTAGTCCTCTACGCCGGTTGGACCATGGTCGCCGTGCCTTATATGGCGTGGGGCGCGGAATTGCATCCCGATTACAATGAACGGGTGCGCATCACAGGATGGCGCGAAGGCACAGCATTGATGGGCATGTTGGGGGCTGGCGGATTGGCCGCTTACGTGACGGAGACGGCGGGTGCAGCCGCAGCACCTAGTGCCGTTGCTTGGACAGCGACCGGACTTGGTTTGATTTTTATACCTATCCTACTGTGGTTCGTCCCCGAGCGTACATCGGCTCGCACTGTCGAAAACCCGCTGCGCCTGAAGAAACTAAAGAGCCTCCTCGACAATGCGCTTTTTCTGCGCTTGTTATCAGCCTGGTTCGTGAATGGTTTGGCCAACGGCATCCCAGCCGCCCTGTTTTTCTTGTATTTGGAGCATGGCCTGGGCGTCGCAGAAGATGTGCGCCCACATTTCATCCTGGTTTACTTCGTGGCCGCCATCGCAGCCATTCCCCTATGGCTACGATTGAGCCGCAATACTAGCAAACATCGGACCTGGTGCTGGGCAATGATCCTGGCTTGTGCGGCCTTCGCCGTCGTGCCGGCGCTGCCGGCCGGTGCGGAAGCCGCCTTTATGTTAATCTGCATCTTCACCGGCGCGGCGCTCGGCGCAGATCTGGCCTTGCCACCGGCGATCCAAGCTGACGTGGCTGATTATGACCGATGGCGCTTTGGCGCCGACCGCACCGGTGTCCAATTCGCCCTGTGGGGTATGGCCACGAAACTTGCTTTGGCAGCGGCCGTAGGCCTTGCACTCCCCGGCGTGGACTGGATGGGATTTGATCCGGAGTTACCGTCCGAGGCAGGACGCTCAGCGTTAATCGTGATCTATGCCGGTGTCCCCGTCGTAATAAAGATATTCGCCATTGTGGCCATATGGAAGTTCCCGTTAAGCGCCACGCGACACACGGCAATAAGTCGCCGGCTTAGACAACGCCTTACTCTATCGAGCCCCGGAAAACACAGATGACCATATCACGACTGTTCGCTGGGGTGTTAACCTTCTTTATTTTGAGCGGATGCACGGGCATGAAGATTGATGATTTCAAAAACTCTGAGCCGGCCTTTGTTCTCGAGGAATATTTTGCCGGCGAAGTTCGAGCCTCGGGCATGTTTGAGGACCGTTTTGGCATCGTGCGCCGGCAGTTCACTGTAGATATCAAAGGGGCTTGGGACGGCAAAGTGCTCATACTTGACGAACGTTTTCACTACAGCGACGGCGAAAAGGATCGGCGTGTATGGACCATAGAGAAGACCGGCGACACTAGTTATGTGGGTCGTGCCGACGATGTCATAGGCCTGGCGCACGGTGAAGTGCGAGGGAATGCACTTAATTGGCGTTACGATTTAAAACTGAAGGTGGGTGACGGTATTTGGCGCGTACACTTTGACGATTGGATGTTTCTTCAGTCGTCTGGACTTTTGCTTAACCGCGCCCGTGTATCAAAACTTGGCATCGACATTGGGACGGTGACGCTAGCCTTCATGAGAGCGGGCAAGCAGTTGGTTCAAGACGGTCAAACCATTACCGCGTGGCCAACTGTCGACGCAGAACGCCGAGCAGCCAACCAATAACTGGCAGCCTTTCATAAAAGTTACTGGCAGCATCCCAGTAGTCGATATGTTCGCAAATTCGGCCATCTGAGGAAAACCGCAGGACAGTGGTGCCCTCGAACGTCCAGGGTTTACCGCGGAGTTCCCCCTCAAATTGCCACGCCATCATCCCTGTTGACGCGTTACCGTGCGCCTCGCTCACCGAAAAGCGAACTGGACCGACCTCTGCGAACATGTCAGAAAACACCCGTATCATATGGTCCACGCCAGTCACATCGTTGAAGGGATCAACGAAGTGTACGTCCGATGTAACATGATTGGAAAGCGTCGACAGATTGTCCGCGGTCAGCCCCTCGAGGACAACCGCATAAGTTTCGATGGGTGTCGTCACGGTTTGATCATCCGACGGGTCACAACGAAGAACAAGCGGTCGGGCAAAATACGGAGTGCCTTCATGATGAGGGCAAAGCTGCGCGGAAAACTGACCTCGAACCGATCGCTGGCAAGGCCGCGCATAATTTGATCAGTCGCCTCGTCCACGGTCACGAGGAACGGCATTTTGAAATCGTTTTGATCCGTGAGCGGAGTTTCCACAAAGCCCGGCGTGATGACTTGAAGCTTGATGCCCATGGCATCCGATTCGGGACGCAAGGCCTCGCACATGTTGATCAACGCCGCCTTGCTGGCACCATAGGCAGCCGAAGTGGGTAATCCTCTGTAGCCAGCCAGAGAGGAAACCACGGCGATATGCCCCGACCCTCGCCGCCGCATGATCGGAAGAAGATTGGTCAATCCATAAACCGTGCCCATCACGTTAGTTTCCATGAGCCGCCGAAAGGGTTCAGCATCTAGATCGGCCGCCGTCACCGGAATGTGGGTGCCGGCGTTGAGAACGGCTAGGTCCGGCGGGCCCCAATCAGCCTCTATGGCGGTGAGAACCGCCCGGGTCGCCGATGGGTCCGTAATATCAAGAACATGCGGATGTAAATGGCCATCGGGACATGCCGCGGCGAGGCTTTCGAGGTCCGCCACGGTCCGAGCGCTGGCGCAGACGGTCCAACCGTCCTCAGCCAGCCGCTTGGCCAGTCCCCGGCCGATACCTTTTCCAGCGCCTGTGATCCATGCAACCCGGCGGGCAGAGACTTCGCTCACGGCTCAACCTTGCCGTCACCCTGGCATCGGCGGCATGCGTATTCGATGGGCGTCCCGTCCCGGCCAATAAAACGCAGCTTCACCCAGCGCCCAGCATCGTCGTACCAGACCTCCGTGTCCACCAAATCCCCAGTGTAGGCATATCGGGTGGCGACCACATCACCGCGTTCCGTGGCAATGGCCTCGCGTCCCTTTGCAACCAGCGTCACGTTATTGACGTTCCCAGTGAGCGTGTTGAGCACGCGTTTCTGGCCCAGCACATCGGCATTCCAATGATTGGTCGGGATGATTGGAGCTTCGGTGCTATAGGTCTTCTCCTTTAAATGGATCTGCATTCGATCGCCAGATCGGGTCACGAGCATGGAGAAACGTTCGCCGTCGTCATTGGTATTCGTTCGTAAGCGGTGCAATTCGCCCTTCACCCATCGCGCGTCTGCCTCATAGCGGTAGTGGAAGGCGAAAAAGGCTAAAAACCGCACCTCCAGTTCGAAGATGCTGCGCACATTCCACCCGTTGGCGTCCTGGTCGAACCGAACTTCGTGGGCCCCGATCGTCTCGCCCTCGCGGATCACGTCGAAAGCAATGCCGTCGCCATAAAGCCGGGGCCGGTTTATTTGATCACCGGCGGTGGCCTCCACAACGGCCAGGGGCGACATTACAAAAGTCACGACCGCGAAGATGAGAGAGAGATGGCGTCGCATACCTAATTCCGGACACAGCCCCACTTTATGGTCAAGTCATACTTTAGACGGGCGCTACAACCCGTCGGATCACCATTGCGAAACCCACATTTGCACCCGCATTAGCTATTTTGAAACATCCATGCCTTGGCGTGCGCAGCGTAAAGGTTCATTCCATAAAGTGGAACAGAGCGTTATGCTACTGCCCCACGAATGACCGACCGCCACGCTGGCTCGGGTCTGAAGTCGAGAGGGACAAAGACGTTGCAAGACATGAATTACGAAGCGCCGACCAGCGTCGAAGCAGCTGTCGCGGCACTGGCCGCGGCCGATGACGAGGCGCACATTTTCGCTGGCGGCACGGATCTTTTGGTGCAATTGCGCGAAGAAATGATCCGGCCAAGTCTGTTCGTTGATATCAAACGGATCATAGAAACCCGCACCATCACTGTCGACGACACCCACGTGCGTATTGGTGCCGCAGTCACGGGCGCCGAGCTCAGCGAACATGACACCGCGAAGACGCTCCTCCCCGGCGTGGTTGAGGCGGTGGAACTCATCGGTTCCGCCCAAGTCCAGGGTCGTGCCACCGTCGGCGGCAACTTATGCAACGCCTCACCAGCTGCGGACAGCGTCCCGGCCTTGATCGCAGCCGGCGCCGTCGCACAGATCGCGGGACCAAACGGCCTGCGCGTGGTCGCCGTGGAAGACCTCCTCGCCGGCCCCAGTCGGACCAACTTGAGCGGCAACGAGTTCGTTGTCTCCCTGGATATACCAAAACCCACCACCCGGAGCGCGGACGCCTACCTACGCTTTATTCCGAGAACGGAGATGGATATCGCCGTAGTAGGCGCCGGTGCCGCCGTAACCTTGGATGCGGACGGCATCTGCACCGCGTCACGACTGGCACTTGGCGCCGTGGCCCCGACGGCCCGACTGGTTCCGGCCGCGGCCATGGCCATGATCGGAAAAAAAATCGATGATACGGTCCTGGCCAGCGTCGCCGCCGCGGCACGCGACGCCTGTAACCCCATTGACGATAAACGCGGCACCGTCGCATTCCGAATTCACGTGGCAGGCGTGCTTGCCATCCGCGCCGTCAAGATCGCCATCGAGCGCGCGGAGGCAAAATAATGGCCCGACATCTGATCAACGCCATGGTTAATGGCGATCGTGTTGAATTTGTGTGCGGGACGGGGCAGACCTTGCTGGACGTCCTGCGCGGCGAATTGCATCTCACCGGCACCAAGAACGGTTGCGGGACGGGGGATTGCGGCGCCTGTACGGTGGTCCTGAACGGTCGTCCCATCAACGCGTGTCTGGTCCTAGGCGCGGAAGTGGACGGCTCCGAGATCGAGACCATCGAAGGCATGGCGCAGGGCGGTGAACTGCACCCTCTACAACAGAAGTTTCTCGACCATGCCGCCCTGCAATGTGGGATCTGCACACCAGGGATACTGAAAATGGCGCAGGCCTACCTGGAGACCAATCCAGATCCCACGGAAACGGAGGTCCGGTTCGCCCTGGCCGGCAACCTCTGCCGATGCACAGGTTATGATAAGATCGTCCGTGCCGTGCTGGACGCGGCCGCCGAGATGAGAGCGAGTGAGACATGAATGAGATCAAGACGCCGCGTGGCGGAAGCAACTATCAATGGGTCGGCAAGAACACGCCGCGCCCCGACGGGGTCGACAAGGTCACGGGCAGGGCGCGCTACGGCGACGACATGATCGTGCCAGGCATGCTGCACGGGAAAATTCTACGAAGCCCCCATGCGCACGCCAAGATCCTCTCTATCGACACATCAAAGGCGGAGGCGCTCGACGGTGTGAAGGCGGTAGTCACCAGCGCCGATATTCCCGATCATCCCATGGCGCAACCGCCCTATCCCCCCATCGTCAACGATTTTCACGATATCTCTCGCAACGTCATGGCCCGGGAAAAGGTGCTCTATGACGGCCACGCGGTAGCGGCTGTCGCCGCCATTTCGGAGGAGATCGCTCGCGACGCAATCAAACTGATCAAGGTTGAATACAAAGTTCTGCAACACATCCTGGACCCGCGCGAGGCCGCCCAGCCGGACGCCGTGGTCCTGCACGAAGACCTATTCACCTACGGCGTCGAGCCCAAGCCCACAAAACCTTCTAACATCTTCCGCGTCATGCATGGCGAACGCGGTGACTTGAATGCTGGCTTCGCTGAGGCTGATCTGGTTATTGAACGAGAGTTTTCCTCACAACCTGTGCATCAAGGCTATATAGAACCTATGGCCTGCATCGCGAGCACGTCTGAGGACGGCACGGTAGAGCTCTGGACTTCGACCCAGGGCCACTTTGTTCAACGGACCCTGCTGTCCAAACTCCTCAATATGGAGATGGCGAAAATCCGTGTCACCGCGTCTGAGATCGGCGGCGGCTTTGGCGGCAAAACTACGGTCTACGCCGAGCCGTTAGCCATTCGCTTGTCCCAGAAGACTGGTCGGCCCGTGCGCATGACCATGACGCGCTCAGAAGTGTTCCGCGCCACAGGGCCGACGGTGGGTTCCAAAACCCGAATAAAGGTCGGCATGAAGAAAGATGGCACCATCACCGCCGGCGAGGCTGAGATTTGGTACCAGGCGGGTGCCTTTAAGGGTTCGCCGATCGGTCGTGCCGTCGACACTTTCTTCTCGCCCTATACGGTGGCCAACTGCAAGGCTGCCGCCTACGACGTTTGCGTCAACCGCCCAAAAGTTGCCGCCTACCGCGCACCGGGCGCCACCATGGCCTGCTATCCCATGGAGAGCGTGGTCAACGAACTCGCCAAGGAATTGGGTCTGGATCCCGTTGAAGTGCGCCTGAAGAACGCGGTCAAGGAAGGTGACGAAAGCCTAATGGGCACCAAACATGGCCGTATAGGTCTGGTCGAGGTCCTGGAGGCAGTAAAGGAACATCCACACTACAAGGCGCCACTAGGCGACAACGAGGGCCGCGGCTTTGCTGTCGGCTACTGGCTGCACGGCGGCGGTTTGAGCAGCGCGGCCGTCAACCTTATGGATGATGGTACATTGGGCGTTGCTACTGGAAACCCAGACATCGGTGGATCTCGATCTTCCATGCGGGCTATGGCGGCGGAAGAGTTAGGCGTCAACGTGGAACTGTTGAAGCCGATCATTGCCGATACCGGGTCGCTGGGCTTCAGTTACCTGACAGCTGGTAGCCGCACCACCTTCGCCACTGGCATGGCCGTGGTCAACGCAACCCGGGAGGTAATCGATAAGCTCCGGGCCTTGGCCGCGAAAAAATGGGATATTCCCGTCGAGGACGTGCGCTGGGACGCCGGCCAAGCCATTGCCACCGATAACTACAAGGACATCAAGCCGCTGAGCCTCAAGGAACTGGCCGGCATGGCCACCTCTATGGGCGGTCCCGTGGCCGGGCACTCGGAAATCAACGCATCCGGCCAAGGCGCAACCTTCTGTGCGCAGTTGGTGGATGTAGAGATTGACCCCGACACAGGCTTCACCTCGACGAAGCGTCACACCGTATTCCAGGATGCTGGCCGCGCCATTTCCCCGGATTACGTGGAAGGCCAGATGCAGGGCGGCGCCGTGCAGGGCATTGGCTGGGCTCTGAACGAGGAATACATATATGATGATAAGGCCCGACTTCAAAACACGGGCTTCCTGGATTACCGCATGCCTGTCGCCTCCGACGTACCAATGATCGACACAGTCATTATTGAAGTACCCAACCCCAACCATCCCTATGGAGTACGCGGCGTTGGCGAGCCGCCATTGGTGTCGGGGCCAGCCGCCGTGGCCAATGCGGTGGAGAATGCCATCGGCCAAACCATGAGTGACCTGCCTCTGTCGCCACCAAAAATCTTGGCAGCCCTACATGCCCAAGCGGCTGGTGATGACTAAAGGGCGCAACGCGTGATGAGACGGGCCGTACGTAAAAATTTGCGCAACCGGCGCGGCACGGCGTCGAGGAGGAGCCAAGCGTGACCACCATCAATACCATCAAGGGATCATCCGCTTTTCTAGCACTGCTAAAGGAAAACGGCATCACTCACATGTTCGGCAATCCAGGCACCACGGAGCTGCCGATCATGGACGCCATGAAGGATCACCCTGATCTGACCTATGTGCTGGGCCTCCAGGAATCTCTGGTTGTCGCTATGGCGGACGGGTATTCGCGCGCGTCAGGTCAATTAGCGGCCTGTAACGTGCACGTAGCGCCGGGACTCGGGAACGCTATCGGATCTATCTACAATGCCAAGTTCACGGGCACGCCAATCATCGTTACCGCCGGCCAGCAGGAACAGGGCCATGGATTGACCGAGCCTTTGCTCTATGATCCGCTGGTGCCCATGGCGGACCCAGTGGTTAAATGGGCGACCGAGGTAACCCGATTGGAGGATCTGCCGCGCATCGTCCATCGGGCCGCGAAGATAGCGATGACCCCCCCCACGGGCCCGGTATTCTTATCCTTGCCGGGCGACATCCTAAACGCGGAGGCTGGCATCGATCTGGGCAAGCCCACCCGGGTGGATACCCGAAACCGGCCAGCGGATGACGTTCTGGAGAAGTTGGCTGACATATTGTTGGCCGCCAAGAACCCTTGTATCGTCTGCGGCGACGAAATTGTAAAAAGTGACGCACTGTCAGAAGCTGGCGACTTCGCGACGACGCTGGGCGCCGCCGTGTATCAGCAATCTGTCCCCTATGGGGCGCACTTCGTATCCGAACATCCCTGCTACATCGGCGGTTTGAGCCGAGACCAGGGGGACGTGCGGAACGTTCTATCGGCCTATGACATGATGATATCGGTCGGCGCCGATCCGTTGCGCATGTCCGTATATTCCGAAATTAACCCCCTGCCCAACGGCATGTCGGTGATCCAGATTGGGCTTCTGGATTGGGAAATGGGCAAGAACTTCGCCGCCGACATGGCCGTACGTGGAGATGTCCGCGAAACCCTCCACGCCCTCATTCCGATCCTGCAGGCGAAAGGCGGCGACGCCTTGGCCAAGAAGGCGGTCGCTGCCATCGATGCCATGGCGTCCCGCAACTGGTCGGCGACCCGTCAAGCCATGGGCAAGAGCGTCCGCGCCGCTAAGGACGCTAACCCCATCGACCCCAATTGGATGACTTGGCAGATGGTGGAGAATCTGCCCAAGAACGCGGTCATGGTGCATGAAGGCCTGACCACCACCTGGCAAATGCACAAGATGTTCGCCTACACGGATCGATACTCGTATCACGGCTTTGGCTCGGGCGGAATCGGCTGGGCCGTGCCGGCAGCCATCGGCATTCAGCTGGCGGATCTGTCGCGGCCCGTTTGCGCGGTGATCGGTGACGGCAGTTCTATGTATTCGATCCAGGCGCTCTGGACAGCGGCGAACTTGAAACTCCCTATGACCTACGTGATCTGTAACAACAAGTCCTATCGAATTATCAAGCAGCGCCTGAAAGCCTTCCATGGCAATGATCATTTTGTCGGCATGGACTTCAACGCCCCCTACATCGATTTCGTCCAACTGGCGCACTCCATGGGCGTGACGGCGGAGCGTATCGAGGATCCAGCCAAGGTTGGCCCCGCGGTGAAGGCAGCCATGAACAATCCGGGGCCAAACCTCCTGGACATCGTTGTGGATGGATCGGTGTGAGCGGCGGCGCCCTAGATGGGATCCGCATAATTGATCTAACGTCGGTGGTGATTGGCCCCATCTGCACGCGCACGCTGGCTGACCAGGGCGCCGACGTGATTAAAGTGGAGCCACCTTCGGGGGATTTGCTTCGGAACCTGGCCAAGGGCGGTCGCAATCCCGGCATGCCAGGGAAGTTTTTGAACTTCAACCGCAACAAGCGCTCTATTTGCCTCGATTTGAAGAAGCCGGCGGGCGCAGATGCGGTGCGCCGGTTAGTGAAAACCGCGGATATCTTCGTCTCCAACGTGCGCCCCTCCGCCCTAGCGAGGGCCGGCCTGGATTGGGACACGTTGCATGCTCTGAACCCACACCTGATCTACTGCGGCATCGTCGCCTTCGGAGAGGGTGGCCGATACTACAATCAGCCCGCCTACGACCCCATCGTCCAAAGCCTGTCGGGGATTGCCGGAACCTTTGAGCGCGCCCATGGCAAACCGATTTTTGTACCGATGGTCATGAGTGACCATGTCACAGGCTTGATCGCGGCGCAGTGCATCGGCTTTGCCTTGTATCGCCGAGAAAAGACAGGTGTCGGCGAAACCATTGAGGTGCCCATGCTGGAGAACATGGCGTCCTTCGTCATGAGCGAACACATGGGCGGTGAGACCTTCATACCCGCCGCCGGCCCTACAGGCGACAACCGCTTGGTCAGCCCCGATTATCGCCCGCAGCCCACCAAGGACGGTTACATCACCATTAGCCCCAACACCGACGCCCAGGCCTTCTCATTCTTCGACGCCATCGGCCGGCCTGAATTGAAGACGGACCCACGGTTCGACAGCCCGGCGTCGCGCACAGCGCACGCGCACGACTATTTCGAAGTCCGAGCGAAAGGATTGGCGCAGCGGACTACGGACGAATGGATGGAACTGTTTGCCGAGCTAGATATTCCGGCCGCACGCTATAATACCATTGATGACCTGTTCGATGATCCACATCTAAATGACGTGAACTTCTTCAGGGAAGTTGACCACCCGAGCGAGGGTCGCATTCGGACTACTAAGACTCCAAACGCATTCGGGGGTGGCGGGCGTGATGGAGAGCTGACTGCACCACTGAAAGGTCAACACACCAGTGAGGTGCTGACCGAAATCGGATACACAAAAACTGAGATCGAAGACATGCTCTCGGAAGGAAGCGCACTAGGGGAAAATTAGCCGACAGTGGTGCCAAAATCTAGATCATCAGCTCTGATGTGCGTTCACCGAACCCTTCCACACGGCATGACCATCATTGGGATGTAGGCCACATTTGGATATGCGGTCTTCGCATTTTTCAATCAGCGCCACTTTATGCATGTTCAGTTGGTCGCAGTTCCTAAATCAATCAAGAGCAAATGATCGAGCAAAGTCAAAATCGCCAGCGGAACACACGGCAACGGCGTCGGGCCATCGAACGAAGTTCTAAAAAACGCATTAACGGCCGTCGCGCATCAGTCCGCGCGTCGATCATCCATTGCTCCACTGGCTCTGCCTGACTATCGTCGGAGGCAGAACATTCAGCCCAAGAGACCACAAGATGGAAAACAGCAGCACTATTACACAAGTCTTCCTCCCATTGAGCCTGGCGTTCATCATGTTCTCGGTTGGCTTAGAACTGGTGGTCGACGACTTTAGACGGATCCTCCTGCGGCCAAAAGATTTTGCCGTCGGTGCACTCAGCCAGGTCATTGTGCTTCCGCTCGTCGCCTTCTCACTACTGTCGATGTGGCCCATGGCGCCAGCCCTCGCGGTTGGCGTGATGATTATCGCTGCCTGCCCCGGCGGCGTCACCTCAAATCTGATGACCTACCTAGCGCGCGGTGACACGGCACTGTCCGTTTCCCTTACGGCGACAATCTCTCTTGTGGCTGTCATCACCCTGCCGTTAATCGTCGGATTTTCCATCACCCACTTCATGGACGCCGACACCGCACCTTCGCTTTCCATTGGTAACACCGTCTTGAGCGTATTCCTAATCACCACGGTGCCAGTAATCATCGGTATGGTAGTGAACCGCTTCGCGCCAAAGTTCGCGCGGCGGTTCGAGCGGTCTGCGCGGCTCATCGCTTCCGTGTTGTTCGTGGTAATAATCGCCGGCGCGATTTTTGCTGAATGGGCGAACATAGCGGATTATTTCCGCCAGGCGGGACCGGTAACCATGGCACTCAACGTGATCATGATGAGCGTGGCCATAGGACTGGCGCAGTTAGCTCGTTTGGGGCCACGTCAACAAATGGCGATCACTCTGGAATGCGGCCTGCAAAACGGCACCCTGGCAATCTTTGTCGCCGCTACGCTGATCGGTTCCAAGGCCATGACAATTCCGGCCGCCATATACAGTCTACTGATGTTTGCAACAGCGATTGCTTACCTATTTTTTTCCATGCGGCGGCGCGTATGACACTTGGGTAGTCGGCCTGATAGAAGTTTCAGGTTTGGGGTAGATCTAAGCGCTACTTCCCTCGTACCCAAGTTCGGCAGCGAAAATCTTCAAAGCGGCATGCTGATCATCTTGTATTTGATATAGTTGTCGGCACCTAGTTTTTACCCGTTACTGATATTGATAAGATGGCGCTCCGTATAGACCATCACTTCTTCTTCCCACAGCTACGCCACGATGTTCGGAAGATCGCCACACCGATATACGAGGCTCAGAGGCTCAAAAATGACAGCGGTGATGATGCGCATTTGAAGCGCGCATCGTCAGATCAAAGTTATGTTCTTGTTTTTTATGGTTATTAATCCGTTACGTCTTTTACTCCATGCAATCAGGTTGGCTTTTTAAACGCCTTCCGCATTCTGATCGCTTTGGCGCGGGTCACACAGCCCTCGGCATGATCATTGACCAGACCCATGGCCTGCATGAAGGCGTAGACTGTGGTTGGACCGACGAACTTCCAACCACGCTTCTTGAGATCCTTTGATATAGCCACCGATTCTGGAGAGATGGAAACGACCACAGATATATCGCGCGTCTCGGAGCTCGGTTCATGGCTCCAGAAATATGCCGCTAGAGAACCCTCCACCTTGACCATCTCCTTGGCCCGCTTAGCGTTGTTGACGGTGGCCTCAATTTTGCCGCGGTGACGGATAATTCCAGCGTCTTGAAGAAGGCGTTCCACATCCTTCTCTGTGAACCGGGCAACCTTATTAAAGTCGAATTTCTTAAAGGCTTTGCGGAAGTTCTCTCGCTTCGCCAGAACAGTCCGCCAACTGAGTCCAGACTGGAAGCCCTCCAGGCAGATTTTTTCAAATAGGCGCTGGTCGTCGTTGACGGGGAAACCCCATTCATTGTCGTGATAGGCAATATACTCTGGCGTGGCGGCGCACCAGTTGCAGCGGGGTCTGCCGTCGGGACCTTCGAAAAGCTTACCCATGAATTCACGGCTCCTTGTTCAGCCAAGCAGAAAGGTCGGGCTGCAAGTGGGCGACAAACGCCGAGGCCAGACTATCGTCCTTTATCTTGAAGGCGCAGTAGAAGTTCCCCTGGGGAAATCTGGACCAAATCGGCAATGTCCGCAAACGTAGCACCTTCAAACCCCCGGCGATAAAACAGATCTTCAGCGACAAATATGATGGCTTCTTCGGTTTTTAGGCCCCGGACTTGGGCTCCTTAAAGACATAACAAAAATAGATAACTGGCTGAGATTTAGGACATTCGTCCAAGTTAATCAGGCTTGGGGAATACCGGTGAATTACGGAAATGAATTTCGCCGACACGCGGCGTCCGCCCCAGCCATCCGACCGGTCACCGCGCCACGCATAACGGAGGTGGCCCCCGTGTAAACACGATAGTACAACCCAGCCACCTCGCCAGCCGCGTAGAGGCCGGGTATTATATCACCCTCTGTATTCACCACGCGCGCGTGTTCATCGATCTTGATTCCGCCAAAGGTAAAGCAATTCGAACAGATGATAGGCCATGCGCGGAACGGCGGCGTGACAATAGGCCGTGCCCAATTAGATTTCCTCGGGTCCACACCAGTTGTCGATAACCCATCCAGTGTCAACGGGTCAAAGCCATCAGATGTTGGGCAGGCCGCATTATAGGCATCAATCGTGCGGATCAGCTCCTGGTCATCAACGCCAATTTCCACAGCCAAGTCCTTGAGCGTAGCCCCCTGCAAAGGCGGCACCCGGGACCGCACCGTCACAGTCCAGTTCTGTACTTCATCGAGAGACGCATCGAATACGGCGTAGGCGATACCATGGCGTTCGCCCATTATTAGCCGGGTTACCACCTCGTAGGTGGCGTCTACCATGGCCGGCCCTTCGTCGGTGAAGCGTTTACCCGAATCGTTGATAAGGACCCCGAGGTTGTAGTTCAAAACCACCGGTTCGATATCCGTCGAGCGTGGATCCACCGGCTGCGCGTGGAAGCTTCCAAAATCACCACATGGTGCAGCTCCTGCACTTAGAGCCATCCGCACGCCTTCGCCTCTATTGTAGTGGCCGCCACGCGAAACGGGACGGATGAACTGCGATTGCGGACCACAGTAGTGGCTCAGCATTTCGGGATTTCCCTGGAACCCGCCGCAAGCCAGTACAACATTCGCGCCCATGATCCTAAGCGGCACATTGCCGTCGCCAAGCGCTTCGATACCGGCCACCCGGCCCGTCTCATCCATGATCAGGGACCGGGCTGCGGTCTCGTAGAAGAAATGTATCTCATCCGGCCTGCTGTCCGCGTAACCTCCAAGAGCCTCCACGAGAGCCAATCCACCGCCAATGGGGCCCATACGGGTTGTCGACTGGCTCAGGAAGTACATGGGGATTTCGTCGAACCTAATCCCGAATGTAGCCAGCCAAGCAATAGCCTTCGGGGCGTCATCGGCAATAGCCGCAACGACTTGCGGATCCACCACGCCTAGGGATCGGAGCACCCGGGGCTGAAAATCGCGGTCCAGCACCGCATCTTGAACAATTCCCGGATCCGGCCATCCACCAGCATTTGCGGCAAACTTATCGAGAAAATCTTCAGAGACGGCATCTACCGTCTTCATCCGCCAGAGGCTCTCCGTATAGCGCGTATTTCCGCCGCGTTCGTCCTTCGGCGCGCGCTCCAAAATTGCAACGCGGGCACCGTTCTGTTGTGCCGTGACCGCTGCTGACAACCCAGCAATTCCGCAGCCAACTACCACCACGTCAAAGCTCAAGTCATCCATAAACATCCTCCCCGTGACCATGAATTAAGCGGTGACGCGAATAGCAGGGAAAGACAAAGCCGTTTCAAAACAGGGCACACTGGACACTATATGAAATTGTCCTGCTGGTAATCCTCGATGGCTTGGCGGATCTCATCGGTCGTATTCATCACGAACGGCCCGTAACGAGCGATCGGTTCACCAAAGGGTTTGCCGGCAACCAGAATTAACCGGCAACCGTCAGTACTTGACATTCTGACCTGGTCACCGTCTGACAAAACCGCTAGTTGGTCCGGTTCGACTTTGTCGTTCTTGATCGTCGCCTGACCCTGAAAAACGTAGGCAAAGGCCGTATGCTCCAGGGGCAAATCGCTGGAGAACTTTGTCCCAGGGGCAAGGGTGACATCCAGATATGTCGGTTCGACGGCGATCCCGTTCACGGGGCCTCGGACCCCATCGACTTCGCCGGCGATCACGCGCACCTCAACACCGTCGGCAGGCTGAACCAGAGGCACCGCATCGGGCTCGAATTCTTGATAGCGCGGGACGCACATCTTTTCAGCCGCTGGCAGGTTGACCCACAGCTGGAAACCACTCATCTCGCCCTCCGTCTGTTCGGGCATCTCCGAATGGATGATGCCGCGTCCCGCGGTCATCCACTGCACACCGCCTGGACGCAGCAACCCCTCGGCGCCACTAGAGTCCCTATGACGCATGAGCCCCCGGATCATATAAGTGACAGTCTCGAATCCTCGATGCGGATGGTTCGGGAAACCGGCGATGTAATCGTCGGGGTTTTCCGAACCGAAGTTGTCCAGAAGCAGGAATGGGTCGAGTGCGGACAGCATTTCGGTCCCGATGGAGCGCTTCAGGCGCACCCCGGCTCCATCCGACGTGGGGTGCGCAACGATAACCTGTTTGACGGTTCGGTCTACCATGGTGGGCAAGGCCTTTATTTTGACGCCCTTAGATTGTTACATTCAACGGATCGCACAACGCCAGCACCCGAACCATCACTGTCAATACGGCAATGACGGCGACCGCGACGATGAATAGGATCACACCAGCGATAATCAGTTGATCAGCCAGGAGACCCTACCTGGTCACATTACGGTCCCGACCTGCCAGGGCACGAACTCATGATCGCCATACCCCAGGGCCTCGGACTTGGAGGGTTTGCCGCTGGCCACCTGGAGCCAGAAGTCAAAAATTTCCATGCCCATCGCCTCAATGGAACGTCCCTCGTCGACCACGGGTCCACAGTTGATATCCATATCCTCTTCCAACTTGTCATACATGGCTGTATTCGTGGCGAGCTTGATGCTGGGCGCGGGCTTGAACCCAAATGCGGAGCCACGTCCCGTAGAGAAGCAGACCAGGTTGGCCCCGGATGCCACTTCGCCAGTGATCGAGCACGGATCGTACCCGGGGCTGTCCATGAATAAGAACCCCTTCGAAGCGCCAATGGGTTCAGCATACCTAAAGACACCGTTCAAATTCGTCGTGCCGCCCTTTGCGGCTGCGCCCAGTGATTTCTCCAAGATCGTGGTCAATCCGCCAGCCTTGTTGCCAGGGGAAGGATTGTTGTCCATAACGCCGCCGTGCATTGCGGTATAGTTTTCCCACCATTTTATCCGCTCCACAAGCTTCTCGCCAACTTCACGGCTGGCGGCACGGCGGGTCAACAGATGCTCGGCGCCATAAATCTCAGGTGTTTCTGCTAAAATCGCCGAGCCGCCATGGCGAACCAGGAGGTCCGCGGCCGCGCCCATAGCCGGATTCGCAGTGATACCCGAATAACCGTCTGAGCCGCCACACTGCAACGCCACGGTCAATTCGCTCGCGGGCACGGTTTCGCGGGTAGCTTCATTTGCGGTCGGCAGAATCTCCTCGATCCGGCGCACGCCTTCCTCGATGGTTTTACGCGACCCACCCATCTCCTGCATTACCAAGGTGACGAAGTTCTTGCCCTCTTCCAGACCGAAGGCCTCCTTAAACATGGATATTTGGAACACCTCGCAGCCGAGGCCCACCATCACTACTGCGGCGAAATTCGGATGACCGGCAAAACCGTGCATAACCCGTTGCAGGTTTCCAAAACCCTCGCCGTTCATATCCATGCCACAACCAGATCCGTGCGCAAAAGCTACCACGCCGTCAATGTTTGGATACTGATCCAGGACACCAGAATAGTTGAGACGGTCTGCCATCTGTTTAATCACGGTAGCGGAACAATTGACGCTAGAGAGAATCCCAATGTAGTTGCGCGTGCCAATTCGTCCATTGGCGCGGCAGAACCCTTGGAACGTGGCCTGCTGGTCGGTCGCCACGTAGTCCGTGTTCTTGGCGTCGACCCCAAACTGGTAATCGCGTTCGAAAGGCTCAAACACGCAGTTCTGGGTATGCACATGCTGACCAGGCGTAATGACATTGGAAGCAAAACCAATGATCTGATTGAATTTTCGGACAGCGTCGCCTTTCGCGATGGATTCGACGGCCATCTTATGGCCGGCTGGTATGCTACTGACGGCGGCGACGCCAGCGCTATGTTCCTTATCACCGACGGCGAGGGCATCCAATGCGACGCTGACGTTGTCGGCTGGGTCGAGCCGAATGGTCCGGGGTTCATTGCTCATGAAGCTTTTTTCCTCTTCACCTTAGATATAATTGATCTGGCGGGAAGTCGCATCAGTTTTCATACGCATACCACGGCGCGTTTATTTTTATCGAAATTCGACAATTTTATGATCATTAATTGATATGATGGGGCTTAAGAAAAAGGATGCGTCATGGTTTACATCCGTGACGATCCCATCCCCGACGCGCACTTCGGCTTGGAAGCAGCCCGGGAGCGGCTTACGTTGGTTCAACAAATGGCTAACGCCTGGACGCCGCCACCGAACAGGCCTGAATCGGAGACAACGGCAATGCCCCTCGACTACCTGGATCTCAGCAACGAAGTGAGCACCCAGATGCTGACGGAAAGCGTGAATGACCATCGCGCCTGGTTGTCTGGTCAAGTGGACCCAAGGTCCACGATCATCACTCTCGGCGCCGACGCATTGGCGGAAACCTACGCCATCGTCCAGGTAGTGCGCGAACAGCCATTGCCTATATACCTGCATTCCCCAGAGGCCTTTGAGCTTACAGCCTGGCGCCAGATCATGGAGACGGCATCTGAAAAACTGAACCAGGGCCTCGGGTTCACAGTGATCGACCGGCTCCCCATGGATGAATTCAACGACGACGACATGAAGGCAGTATTTTGGATCGTCGGTCAGTTGATCGGGCGGACCGTCGCGCAGAAATGGGACGGCACCATGCTCTACGACGTGAAGGACAAGGGGAAAGCGTTCGGCTACGGGGTTCGCGGCTCCTATACGAACGTGGAATTAGTCTTTCACACCGACAACGCCTTTGGCGCCGCGCCCCCAGAATATGTCGGCCTGTTGTGCAAGTACCCGGCCGTTTCCGGCGGGATCAGCCGGTTCTGCTCCTTGTATTCCGTCCACAACATGATGCTTCGGGACCATCCGGCACTCCTGAAACGACTCTATGCACCAATGTTGTTCGATCGCCAGGCGGAACACGCGCCGGGCAGGCCCAAGACCGCCTTGGCGCCGTTCTTCGCCTTTGACGGCGCGAAGCTGACGGCTCGCGCAAATGTCCAACTCGTACGCAAAGGCCATGACGTCGCCGGGGTAGATATGGAACCGGAGCTGGCGGATGCCTTGGCGGCCGTGGAAGCCGTCGGCAATCGGCCAGAGTTCTGGCTGGAGCTGCCCATCGAACGCGGCCAGTTGCAGTACCTCAACAATATGGAGTTGGGCCACTACCGATCCCATTTCGAGGATCACGACGATCCGGTTAAGAAACGGCACCTGTTTCGCACTTGGCACCGCAATGCTGGCGGACGCGCCTACGATGGGTAAGCCCAAAACTTAGGTATGTCTGAGCATTGAAACAGTTTGTGGTAAAATATAGTGTGATCAGGGAGCACTTAACGTAAGCGCCAACAGCTTGATCACAGGGCCTCGCCACTGACAGGCCGGGTTCCTACTTTCTGGGTCCGGGTCAGAAAATGTAAACACGCGCCGCGATGTAGGCGCCAAGCACTACCACCGAGACGAAAAATACCTGCTTGAAGCACTGTTCGGACAGGCGCACACGAATAACCCGTCCCACCATCATGCCAACCAAGGCCGGCAAGACCCCAATGGCGGACAAGAGGCCCAGGTCCGGCGGCAGCAGACTGCGTCCGCTGAGGCTAATGCCAATACCCAACGCGGCGGTGGAAAAACAGATTCCCATGGCCTGAATGAACGCGTCACGCGACATGCCCAAGGTTTGCAGATAGGGCACCACTGGCAACACCGTCGAACCGGTCAACCCAGCCAGGACCCCCGTGGCGCCACCGACGATGGGCGATAACCAGCCTTCGCGTCGGCTCGTGGAAGGGAGTTCCGGCGTCAACAAGCCAAAGATACCGTAGCCGATCAAGGTCACTCCCAAAAGCGCCTCCAGGACCGAGGTATCGTTCATGGTCAGGGCCTCGGCTCCAAACCAAGTACCCACCACCATGGCAGCCAACAGGCCCCATAGGCGCTTCATAAGCATCGTGAAATGCCCACCGATCACTCCCTGCCAGACATTTGTGACAAAAGACGGCACCAACATCAGGACGATGGCTTCCTTCAAGCCTATGGTGACCGCCAATACCCCCAAAGATACCGTTGGCAACGCCATCCCAATGACGCCTTTAACCGTACCAGCAAGAAGGAACGTCAGGGTGACAAGGATCAAGAGGTCAGATGACCAAGCCATACTTTCCATTAGCACGCCACTGTTTCATTGAAAACGCCCTCTCAATCGGCGCTAACGCGGATTATCATGGTCGGGAAGCATATGGCCTTGATCATCGAGCCATTGGGCGCCCTGACCCAGGTGGTCGACCTGCCGCCAAGAGCCTCGCCCATAGCGCTGTTGCGTCCGCTGTTCGGTTTGGATGTCTGCGGTACCCTAGCGTCGATCATCAAGTCCCAGGGTGAAACCAGACAGCCACGTTAGCTATCTAGTGTCCACCCTCCAGGGTTTGATGAAAATCTCCTTCTAGGTCCTCACAGTCAATTTCGGCGCCGTGGAAGTCAGGCACATTCGCCATGCCCGCGTGGCGGCCCTGTTGGCGGGATCTGGCCAAAATTTACGGGGCGGACTTTATAGTCAGGATGCTTTACCAGTAAACTGACGTCGAAAAGGATTTTCCTTGGGCAAAATTTCCATTCAGGGGCGCGGCTCGTCGGCGCCCGGCAAAGCCATCTTATGCATGCTTCTTGGCGTAGCCGTGCTGACCGCCAATGACGCTTTGCTGAAGTGGATGACCGGCGGTTACCACGTGGTTCAGATCATGTTTTGCCGGGGGTTGTTCGTCTTCATTCCGCTGGCCTTGTTGATTTTGCGGGGTGGCGGGTTGAGGTCATTGCACACGGAAAATCCAAAGGGCCATTTGATACGCGCCCTATTGGTCATCTTGGGTACCTTCCTGTTCGTCAGCGGTCTCAAGCACCTCCCGCTGACTGATGCGATTGCCATCGCTTTTGCGGGGCCACTGTTCATCGCGGCGCTGGCACCGCCGCTGCTGGGTGAGCACGTCGGCTGGAGGCGCTGGATAGCGGTGATATCTGGGTTCATTGGCATTGTCATCATTATGCGTCCGGGCGGTGGCGTATTCCAATGGGCGGCCTTATTCCCACTGGCCGCAAGCCTGACCGGCGCATTTCGAGACATCTTGACCCGCGGAATGAGCGAGACCGAAACATCGGTAGCACTATTGTTCTACACGTCGCTGGGCGTTGTATTGGCCAGCATGGTTATCTCGCCGTTCGTCTGGCAGCCAGTGCCCTTTGCCGACTGGGGCTGGTTCGCGGTGAACGGGTTCTTGATCGGAAGTGCGCATTTCCTAATGATCGAGACATTCCGATACGGCGAGGCGGCGCTGGTCGCACCCTTCAAGTACTCAGGCGCGGTTTGGGCGGCGATCTTCGGATACTTCATATGGGGCGACATTCCTGATCTGGGCACGGTTATGGGCGTTACCGTTGTCGTCGTTGCGGGCATCTATATCCTGCATCGCGAACGAGTTCGACACGGCGTGTAATCCGTGTGATCACTAGCCAGTGCCTAACGACCATGACCTAGAGGTCTGAGCAATTTCCGAGCCGTGTACAACATTCTTTCGAAGAGCGCTTTTGCGCGCTCCAACGCAATCCCAAGGCCCCGGTTCAACTCGACCACGCCGGCCGCCAACTGGACGCCGCGGCGGGTGATCTTGATTTTTCTATATTTTTGCCGTTCCGCGGCTTAACGCCGAACCATTCTAAAAGCGTAATCACACTGTCCCAGTAAAGAATCGTTCGATCAGAAGTGGTGCCGAAGGCCGGCCCGAAACTCATAAACCATCAAGTCGTCATAAGTGGTACCGTCTTGTTGCTTGAACTTGCCAAGGCTGACGAACCGGTAACTGACGTCCGCTAAAGTATTCTCGTCGTTCCCTAATTCGATGGCTGAACCTACGTTTAGCGCCCACGCGAAGTTGGTGCTGGTGTCGCCGGCCACCATCGTTCCGGTTTGCTCGGTGGTTTCCAAGCGCACGATGCCAACTCCGCCACCCAAATAAGGGGTGAAACCTTCAAACGTTCCAATGTCGTAGTAGCCGTTCAGCATCACCGCCAGGCCATTAACCTCGGAGCTGACCGCGGCGCCACCGGGCGTCGTCGCATCGAACTCTGCATCGGTACGGTAATCAGCGGTCAGGTCAGCGCGCAACTTATTGGAAAATCTATACCCAAGCCCTGCGCTGAAGAGAGCTAGGTTAGCCACATCCTCACCGGTCATGTCTCCGGCGGTTGTCGTGCCTTCAGGGGTCAAGGTAAGGCCATAGCCGACGTCCATTCGGAAATAAGGAGCGGCGATGGTCGGTTGATGCAGTTCGGATGCCACCTTCTCTTCAACGGCTATCGTTGCTTTCGGCACCTCCTTTGCCGCGGGCTCGGCAGCTTTCTTGACTGGTACAGCTGGTTTGTGTTCGGGCACAACTACCTTCTTGACCGGCTCTCTCAGCTTCGGCTCAGGCTTAGGCTCGGACTCAGGAATATTTTTTTCAGGCTGCGGCTTAGGGTTCGGTCGCGTAAGCGTTTGGCTTACCGGTTTAGCCGATGGCGTTGATTCCGGTTCGGCCATCTTTAGATGGGGACCCGGCAATTGTACCAGACCGGCTTTTCGAAGCTGGTCTTTCGTCGCCGTGTCTTCTTCATCCGCACCGGCCAGTTCCACCGCCTTAGCGTCTTGAATACCTGCCGAAATCGGCGGGACGACCATCAGTATCCCAGATACCGCAAGGGCAGCCAAATACTTGACACTCATCCACTATTCCTCGTCAATCCAGCGCGAGCGCTGTTGTCTGCCTGGGGAATACCAAAATTTTTGTAAATATTGCGTTAAACGGCCGCATCGGCCTCTAGACCGAGTACTTCAAAAACACTGAGTTCTGTGGCCTTCCGCCTATTTCGATAAGATTTCCGGAGATAAGGTCTTGCGCAGGGTATCCCGCGCCTTCTGTGCCTTCTCGTCACCAAGACTAGCGGCCCGGTCGATCCAGGTGTAGGCACTCAAGTCATCCTTCGCAACGCCGCGGCCCACGTAATACAAAAATCCAAGATTATATTGCGCCGCGGCGTGATCTTCCTCACCAGCCATTCGGAACCACTTAGCCGCTTTCGCATAGTCTTTGGACATGCCCTGGCCTAAAAACGCCATGATCCCCAGATTGTATTTGGCGCCAACGTGCCCCTTTTTGGCCGCAATACGGAACCACTTGGCGGCTTCGCGTAGGTTCTTGGGCACCGTATTACCTCGATAATGGAGCATACCCCGCTGATGCTCGTCTGCACCGTTATCAGAGGCAGTCTCAGGCGGCTTGGACGCCTTAGGTTGCGGTTTCTCAGGCGTCGCCGGCGTAGCATTCGACACAGCTTTGGGTGACAGCGCCGGCAACGGTGGTGATGGTGATTTCTTTGCCAGCGCCGAGGATTGAGCTTTTGGTTTCGCCGACAGGGCGGCAACTTTCTTCGGCTTTTTGGCCTTAACCTTGGTAACCTGCTTGGCCGGCACCAAGGGTGGCGGCGCCTTAGGCGACGGAGCCGGCTTTGGTATGCTAACCTTTGCCAACGCGGGTTTCTTTTCCGGCGTTTTCGCCTTTGCCGAGGCTGGCTTCTTTTTCGAAGTTTCAGCCTTTGCCACCTCAGGTTTCTTTTTCGACGCCGCCAGTTTTGGCAAGCTTGACACCTCGGCGACGAGCGGCACCGTCGCAAGGGTCGGCTGCGGCGATGGCTGCTTGGCCATTACGGTGCTCGGCGACATGTCGTCGACCTTTTCATCGACGGCGCCCATGACCGACGGATTAGTCGTTTCGGCTACGGCTAAAGCCATGTCGGCGGGTGGCGGCAAACTTGGCCGCGCAGGTGCGGTTTCCGTTTGTACTTCCGATAAACGCTTTGGTGCCTGCTGAGGTGTGCTCGGCGGTTGCGCCTTTGGCTGCTTGGCGGTCTGACGCAACTGCTTCCGGATATCATGCGGAATCTCAATTTCCACATTGGCTTCCGTGTTGAAGATATCCCCGCTGGTCAGATCCCATATCAAGGATTTTGCCGCATAGGATACATCGTCATACCAATTGGCGGCGGCTTCACTGGTGTCACGCTTGATGCTCACCAATCGCTCGCCCTGTCCGCCAGGCAACGCGCGCAGTGTTGCGTCTGGCAAAACCAAAAGGGGAAACCCAGCTCCAACAACCAACAATAAGATCAACGCCGCGAAAAGTTTGAAGACAGTGCTCATGTGTCCTTCGTCCTTGTCGATACCGGTCGACTTGGGGAATTGCCATTATTAAACCGAATTGAACCCACTTAAACCCATCTTCCAGCACAGCTTTTTATAGTCAAAGGTCGGCGATACCTTACAGCTCCACCCTTAAGGCACGGTTAAACCCCATGCATGAACAGACGGGCAACCGACCAAGACGATTGGCCGAGCACCCTTAACCAAGTCACCTAGAAGCCGAAGGGAGAGCTGGATACTTATGGCGAATGATCCGTGCGTCTACATTGACCACAGATGACGAGGCTCGGCTTGTGGAGGCCGTCAACAAATCCGTGAACCTGGCCGCGTGGGGCTAGGTCCCGTCATGTAGCGCCGCCGTCATGCGCTCAATTACCGTCGGCCACGAGTCCAATTCCCTCTGCCGAAACAGCCGGAGGCATGGGTACCAAGGGCTTTCATCGGTATCCAGCATCCATCGCCAATCAGGAATAAAGGGCAGCATCAACCAGCTCAGTTTCCCCAATCCCCCGGCCAGGTGGGCCGTCGCCGTGTCCACGGTGATCACCAAGTCCAACGCTTCAATTACGGCTGCCGTCTCAGAGAAGTCGCCCAGTTCGGGACCCAAATCGGTAATCGGTCCCAAATTGGCCAAGACATCCCAATCCCCGGCCGCCGGGACCTTCTGCAGGCTGAAGAAGCGGCACCCGTGCGCATTCAACAGTGGGCCCAAGAGGATCGGATCAACGGACCGGTAGCGGTCATTCTGATTCTCTGGGTTACCGCGCCATGACAAGCCGATTGCCCGGCCCTCACCAGCCAGCCGCTCGCGCCAATAGACCACCCGTTCCGGATCTCCCGAAAGGTAGGGTATATCAGCCGGAACGGAATCCACGGTAGTGCCAAACAGCCCAGGGAGGCTGAGCATGGGGATATGGAAATCATACTCAGGCATCTCCTCGCCGGGAGCGACCGTGACGGCACCCCCAAAACCATCCAACAAGCGCCGGAGGTTCGGTTGAATGTCCAAGATTACCGCCGCCGCATGACTCTTGACCATGGGTACGTAGCGCACGAACTGCATAGTGTCTCCGTAGCCCTGTTCAGCCCAGACCAGAACGCGGGCATCTGCCGGCGCATCCAGGTGCCACCGCGGCTTTTCAAAGGATGGGGGCGTCGCGCCACCCTTGTGAAAGCGCCATTCATACCATCGCCACCCTTCTTCGTAATCGCCAGACAACAACAGGGCCACAGACAGGTTCCACGCTGAATTCGCGTGCACGGCGGTCGCCGGATCATCGCCGGCGGCCTGGCGATACGCATCGACGGCCTCAACCAGTTGCCCCTGATCCAATAGGGCCGTCCCCAAATTGTTCTGCGCCGCCACCTGATCAGCATCAACGGAAATGGCAGCCCGATAACTGGTCTCGGCTGCCGCTGCGTCGCCGTCTGCCTGCTGAGCGAGGCCAAGGTTGTAGAGCACTTCCGCCCGTGCCGGGTCCGCCGCCAGGGCCTGACGGTAACTGTGAATGGCCGCCGCCAGGTCTCCTTCCTCACGGAGGGAGATACCCAGGTTGTAGTGGGCGGCGACGCATTCGGGATCGATTTCCAAGGCCATGCGATAGTGGGCGCGGGCCTCATCCCGCGCACCCAGGGCGTCGGCAACTACACCCAAACGGCTCCACGTGGAGGCATCTTTCGGGTTCACGGCCAACGCCCGTTCATAAGCTTCAGCGGCGGCGGCGAACCGTTTCTCGCGATGATGCAAGTTCCCCAGGTTAACCCAAGCCTCAAGCATCTTGGGCGCGATGGATGTTACGGTTTCATAGGCCGCAATGGCCTCCTCGCTCTTGGCCGCCTCCTCCAAGGCCAAGGCCAGATTGAACACAGGTGCCGGATCCTCGGGATCGAGGATCATCGCCTGCCGGTAACAAGCCATGGCCGCCGCCACGTCGTCCCCACGTTTCAAGGCGATCCCAAGGGCCGTATACAGTGGCGCGAAATCAGGTATCAGGATCGTCAAACGTCGATAGGCCGTCGCCGCTGCGGCGAACTGATCGAGGTCTAACAAGGTCTCCGCCATATGGAGTTGCGCCTCCACATGATCCGGCGCCGCCATGACCGCCTTCTTGAAACAATCGAGAGCGGCGTTCCCTTGTCCAGCGTCACGTAACAGCAGCCCCAGGGCATCGAGCGACGCCGCGTCGTCTGGGTCCACCTCGATACGTCGGCGCAGTTCCACCTCCGATACCGCTGCTCCTGTCATGGTCGTATCAGCGGCCACGCCCCCCTACAAGGCTCTCAAATCATGGCGTTCGCGGTCCCAGTCGTCCGCCCATTTAACGCACCGATCGACGTCTTCTGCCAGCATCAACCGATCGGCTACCAAGTTCTCCGCGGCGGCACGGATCGCTGACTTGTAAGCGTCGAGGTTCGCATAGCGTTCAGCAATGGCCGCACGCGGATCACCGGTCGTCGTCCGTTCATCGACCGTCTCGGGGAAGGGAATGGTGGAGCCGGAAAACTTGTACTTGGCACCTTCGCCCTGACCGCGGGCCCTAAGGTTCCATCCCGTATAAGTCGCCAGCGGTGCTGCGACCATCGGCGCACTCACCCCGCCAAGGTCATTGCCATCCGTGTCGGTGGCAGGCACCAAGGTTGGGTACCCGGCCGCATCGATAACGTCCGGCGGCTCTTTCGCTAAAACGCCCTTGTCGAACTCCGGTCCGAAATCCAGGAGCGGCAATCCCGCCGGGCCGTTGGGTAGCGCCAGCCCTGGAATGACCGGAAACCCGGCGCGCCAAGTATCGGCATCCACCAGGGTGCCATCGCTTCGCCGGGGCATACGGCTTGACGGCGGCGCCACTCCATTCGTGGCCCAGGCATCCAAAGCATCCAGAAGAGCGCGGAACAGCATGGAGGTCCGAACAACGTTACACCAGTTCTGGCAGACCCCTTTCGATGGGTGTTTGAGGTTCGGGTCCGCGAAGTGTTCAGAGCTGCCCCACATGAAAACCCGCACGTTCTCAGGCTGTTCGAGATCGTTGCCTTGCGTATCCGTGTGCACCAGAGAACCGCGGCGCTGCCAATACTCTGTCGCAGTCTGCGAGTGGATCACCAACGGATCGGTATCAGGTCGTTTCAAAATAGCGTCGGTCTTGCCGGTCAGATGATCCGTGCTCTCCGCATAAGAGAACGGAAAACGGTCGGCACAGTTGTAATGGTCTTCGTGTTCCTGACCCGCCGGGCTGACCGCATTAGCAAACCGGTGGTTCATCCACATGAGGCCGCCACCAGCTACATGCGGCAACACGCCATCAAAAACCTGACGCCCATCTGCGTCGGCATTGTAGCCGAGGTGAAGGAAATCACGAATAATCCGGCCCGTTTGGGACCGGCCCCAGCCATAGGCCTTTTCAATGCCGATTTCAGCAAGAGGGTTCACATTACCGGCCGCGTCCACGTCGCCATACTTGAGGTAACTGATGAAATCCCGGACCGCCAAGTGACCAAGGCCAAGGACTAACGGGTCCTGTCCAGTGTAGACCAACTCATAGATCCAACCCGTCTGGAACCCGTCGCCCATGTAAATGTCCGTGTGCGACGGTACGATGGCAGATTGGCGCGCAACACCGTCCAGGCCGATACCCCCAGCGTCTCGGGCAAACTGCCATTGATCAGAGGGAATGACCTGAGGTTCGGATGTGGCGTAGCGCCGCTTGGTCAAAGTCGCCTCGGTCGTATCTAGGGAAACGACCGGATGGCTGCGCGTGTTAATCCATCCGGACAGAGGGAAGGTGACGGCACCGTCGCTTTCGGGAATAATTTCGGTACGCACCAGTCCGGTCAGCGGCTTGTCGGCGTCCATAGCTACGGGCACATCCATAAGCATGCGCCCATCTCCGGGCAGCAAATCCGCCTGCCACGCGCAACACACGAACGTGTAGCCCCGACGAAAGAGATACCCGTTCCCGGCTTCGGTAAGGCTGAGCGGCGCGTTTGACGGCGGCGCATCGTTGAAGAACTGTATGGCCCGCTGGTTCCCCCGGTTACCGTAATCGTAAAAGACGCGTTTGTTCGCCTTGGCCGGGTCTACCGGACGATAAATGAAGATATCGGAGGCGAATTCCACCAGGCCGTCGCCGTTGACCGGCGCTTTGTCAATATCACAAATACCCGCGTTGGCCGGAACTTTCGGATCAACGGCGAAATGTGCCCGACCCGCCAGCCGCTCATAAGCGCCCGCGCCGTCGAATTCGTATCCATCAGCGAAGGAAACGCATTCGTTGATCTCAAGGGAAATTTGATTGGTCATAGTGGCCTCGGAACTAATGTTCAGAACTCTTCTCTCCTAGCATGACCCCAAAGCAGCGAAAAGTCATCGGTCCGGAAAGGGTCAGATTGACATTCGCGTACAAAGCCTATTCGCTACTCGAGCAGACCTTAAATTGACGAACCACCAACATCTCATGAGCACATACACCGTAACATCTTTAATCCAATCGTGAGTTCACGCCATGCCCACCGCCCTTGTCCAAGGCCGTATCGCCGTTCAATACACCGACCTTCTCCGCCAGAACATGGGAGACGATTGGTCCATCCTGGTTTGGGATCCGGCCACAGATGCCCCCGACGCATTCGCGCCTCTTGCCTACGAGGCGGATGTGGTCATCGGCGGCGGCATCCCATTGAAACGCTGGCCCGAGACGCCGAAACTAAAGATGTTTCAAATTCCCTGGACTGGGCACGACTTCTGTTCGCCGGCCACCATGCCGGCGGGTATCCCTGTCTGTAACTGTTTCGAACATGAAAGTACGATGGCAGAGTACGTCATGGCGGCCATGCTGGAGTGGACCATCGGGTTGCGCGAGATGGACCGACGGTTCCGTGTCGACGGTTGGGGCGGCCGCGCCCCCGGGGAGGCGGTCTATCATAGCGAGGTCCGGGGACGCACGGTCGGCATTGTCGGCTACGGTCATATCGGCATGGAAATCGCCAAACGCGCCCAGGCCTTCGACATGCGGATCATCGGCACGCGTCGCACCCAGCAGGAGACCCCCGCCCCACTTGACTGGCTAGGCACGGCGGATCACCTGCCCAAGCTCCTGGCCGAAAGCGACTTTGTCGTCGTTGCCTGCGACCTGAATGACGAAACCCGCGGCCTGATCGGCAAGGCCGAGCTGGACACCATGAAGCCGGACGGCGTCCTCATCAACGTGGCCCGCGGTCTGGTGGTTCAGGAAGACGCGCTCTATTCAGCATTGACGGCCCAATCCATCGGCGGAGCCATCATCGATGTCTGGTACAACCACATTTCGCCAAAAACGCCAGACGTCTGGCCATCGAACCTACCGTTTCACGAGCTGGACAATGTAATCCTGAGCCCACACGAAAGCGCCGCTGCACCGGAACAGGTAGCCCGCCGCTGGCAATTCGTCGCCGCCAACATCAACCGCGCCGTCCTCGGCGAAACGCCTGAAAACATTGTCTTCGAAGGGGCCCAGACTGCAGGCTAGGAGACACCATCCATGTTGTTCTTCGAAGACTTCACCCTTGAAGTCATTGCCGTCGAAGATGGCAAAATACGACTTCGGCGGGGTGGCGACGGCCCACCCTTGCTGTTGGTTCACGGCAACCCGCAGACCCACGCGATGTGGCATGCCGTGGCGCCGGCGCTGGCCAAGCGCTTCACCGTGATTTGTCCGGATTTACGCGGTTACGGCGGTTCCATGAAGCCGCCGGCCACGTCCGATCACGCCCCATATGCGAAGCGGGTAATGGCCAAAGATCTGGTACAAGTGATGGAATACTATGGCTTCTTATCCTTTCAGGTCGGCAGCCACGATCGTGGTGCCCGGGTCTCGCATCGTATGGCGCTTGAGTATCCGGACCGCGTGGAACGCTTGGCGGTCCTGGATATCGTACCCACCATCGAACACTTCGAACGCGCCGATATGGCCTTCGCCATGGGGTATTACCACTGGTTCTGGTTCGCCCAGCCGCATCCCTTCCCGGAAAACGTCATCAACGCCGCGCCAGACGACTGGTTTCGGGCGCACACTTCGCGCGAACCCAAGGATGACGGCTTTTTCCATCCAGACGCCCTGGCCGACTATCTCGCGTATGTCCATGATCCAGAAATGATCCGCGGCATGTGTGAGGACTATCGCGCCGCCGCGACGATCGATAGGGCGCACGACCGAGAAAGCCACGAGGCAGGTATCAAGGTACAATGCCCCCTGCTGGCCCTTTGGGGAGACAAGGGCAAGATTGGTCAATGGTACGACGCACTCTCCATCTGGCGCGACTATTGCGATGCCGACGTCACCGGCGGTCCCGTGGCCAGTGGTCACTACTTAGCGGAAGAAGCGCCGGAAGAGGTCTTGGCCCATCTCCATGATTTTTTCATCCCCTAACGCCAGTCATTCTTTAACCGTTTCGCCAGGCTGAACCTATCCGACGATTTAGCACGGTCTTGCGCGCCGGGACGCGGCATGCTCTAACCCGGTCAACATTTTTGGGCCTTCAACGCCCACCTACAGACAGGAGTATCCCATGCCCGACAGCATACGTGCGTCCCACATCCTGCGTAACGTCGACGGGCGTTCGAAAGAGGACGCACTGAAAGAAGTTGAAGACATTAAAGCTGCCATCGACGGCGGCGCAGATTTCGCCGATCAGGCGCGTGAACATTCCGAATGCCCGTCCGGCAGTTCTGGCGGCGATCTAGGTGATTTTGGCCGCGGCATGATGGTCGCCCCCTTTGAAGAAGTCGCCTTTGACCTGGATGTTGGCGAAGTGTCAGGGCCAGTAGAAACCGATTTTGGCTACCACTTAATTTTGCGCACGACCTAATCTTCCGTGCACGCCACTAGTTTTGTACAATACGTCCATAGGGTAGGCGCTATCAGAGGCTTTTGCCGATAAAATCAGTCCTTACCTGCTACCATTCGGGTGGCCTCATAGGTGATCACCGTTTCGCCGCGCTGGTTGACGATGTCATTGCGCGTCTTGACAATACCCCGATTCCCCTTAGAGGTCTGGCGCACGCTCAGAACCTCAATTTCCGCGTGCACGGTATCTCCAACCAGGACCGGTGCCAGTATCTTTTTCTCCAGTTCCAGCATGGCAAGGCCAGTGCCTTGGATCAGGTATTGGCAGATGATCCCCTCAATTAGCGCATAGGTAAGAACCGCGGGCGCCGCGCGCCCAGCCGCCGCCACGCCTATGGTGAAGGTGTGATCCGTGAAAAGAACCTCGTTCATGCCGGTGACACCAACAAAGTTAACGATGTCCGTTTCCGTGACCGTGCGCCCCAGCGTCTTAAAATGGTCGCCGACGGTGTAATCTTCCCACGTAAAGCCGAACCCGACCGTGTGCAATTCCTTAGTGCCCTTCTCGCTCATACCAACTCATCCTCTCCTTCGGGTCTCGGGCAAGTCAATATCTGGCGGCGTCGCAAATCGACAAGACGAGAGCATTTCATTCAACCCGTTGCCCGGACTATGATCGCGATGGGAGGCATGACGTATGGACGAACCCAATATCCAGAACCTAGGAACCTTCGACTATGTGATCGCCGGTGCCGGATCGGCCGGCTGCGTGTTAGCGAACCGCCTTTCGGCGGATCAGAAAAACCGCGTCCTCTTGTTGGAAGCAGGCAAGGACGACAACTATTTTTGGATCCACATTCCCGTCGGCTATCTCTTCACCATGAACAATCCGCGTACAGACTGGTGCTTCAAGACGGAGGAAGAACCCGGCTTGAATGGCCGCGCGCTCGACTACCCTCGCGGCAAGGTCCTGGGTGGGTGTTCGGCCATAAACGGCATGATATATATTCGCGGCCAAGCCCGCGATTATGATCAATGGCGCCAAATGGGTAACGCGGGCTGGGGTTGGGAAGATGTCCTCCCCTATTTTCTGAAGTCGCAGGACCAAGGCCGGGGCGAGAGCGAGAAGCATTCCACGGGCGGTGAGTTTCGGGTTGAGGACATGCGGCTCAGTTGGGAAATCCTGGATGCCTTTCAGGACGCTGCCGCGGAAATCGGTATCCCAAAAACCGACGATTTCAATCAAGGTAACAACGAAGGCTGCGGCTATTTCCAGGTGAACCAGAACAAAGGAATACGTTGGACCACCGCTAAGGGTTTTCTAAAACCCGTGATGGACCGGCCGAACCTCACCGTGTTGACCGAGGCTCAGGCGAACGGTGTAACGCTGGAGGGCAAGCGCTGCACGGGTCTCACGGTCGTTCACAAAGATCGGCTAGCACGCGTCCAGGCCGGCCGCGAGGTGATCCTGTCTGGCGGCTCGATCGGATCACCACAATTACTCCAGCTCTCCGGGATCGGCCCGGCCCATCACCTGCAGGGCCTTGGCATCGCGATCAACCACGACCTCCCCGGCGTCGGTGAGAACCTCCAGGACCATCTGCAGATTCGTGCGGTCTATAAGGTCAAGAACACCAAGACCTTGAACGAGCGTGCCAACTCGTTGATCGGCAAGATTGGAATCGGATTAGAGTACTTTCTGTTCAAACGCGGTCCTATGACCATGGCCCCCAGCCAATTGGGCGGCTTCGCCAAAAGCGATACGGACAAGGAAATGCCAAATCTGGAATATCATGTGCAGCCCCTGTCCCTGCCAAAGTTCGGCGAGCCGCTACACCCCTTCCCCGCCTTCACCGCGTCGGTTTGCAATCTGCGACCGGAAAGCCGGGGGCACGTGCGGATTAAATCTGCAGACCCCCTCCAACAGCCCGCAATCCGTCCAAACTACCTATCCGCGCCCGCAGATCGCCAAGTTGCAGCCGACGCACTCCGTTTGACCCGGCGAATCGTATCCGCGGATGCCATGAAACGCTTTGAACCAGAGGAATTCCTCCCAGGCCCAGAGTATTCGGATGATGCCGACCTGGCCCGCGAGGCCGGAAATATCGCCACCACGATTTTTCATCCGGTCGGCACCTGCAAGATGGGGTCGGACCCCATGGCGGTGGTGGACGATCGGCTTCGAGTACGCGGGATCAGCGGACTACGGGTCGTCGACGCCTCGGTGATGCCAACCATCACGTCGGGCAACACTAACGCACCGACCATCATGATTGCAGAGAAGGCTTCGGAAATGATCCTGACGGATCAGGTCTAGAGACATTGGGCCCACAGCCCTCGAGGTTTTTAATGCCGAAGCACATACCATACAGGCCCCATCGGGATGGCCGGCCTCCGTCAGCGGAAAAACGCCTTGACCAGCATTATCGACCAGATTGTTTTTGAGAGGTCACAACAATGTGTCGGTGTACCCGATAAATGGAATCATTTGTCAGGCACGGCGACCGGCAAAGCATTACCTCTGACAGCCCTCCACACAAGATAACGGCTATCAGGACTGAAAGCGGGTCATGATAGCTTGGGAAACATTCAGCAGTTTTTCGTCTTCCCCAAATCCGGCAATCAGTTGGCACCCGATCGGCATCGCGGTGTCCGTCGCCTGAAATAACGGCAGGGTGATAACTGGATTTCCGGCAAGCGACCACGCAGCGCTGAACGCCGCGTCACCGGTCGACTCCAAGCTTGCCGGCGCTGGCCCCGCAGCGCTAGGCGACACCAGAATATCGACACCAGTGAACGCTTTTGCCAGCGATGCCCGCAGGAACGCCGCCTCACGGATCAGGTCTGGGTACCGTCGACTGTCCACCTCGCGCCCGTCCGCCAGACGTCCCTCGCGCAACACCGCGCTCAACTCATCCAGATGCCGGGTCCGCTCGTACGCAATGGATCGACCGAACTCATACCCGCTGATTAGCCGGTGCAATTCGATCAACCGCGTGACCTGGTCGCCGATGGCTACGTCGACCTGTCTGGCTCCAGCGCCAGCCAAATCATCGGCTAAGGCCTCAATGACGCGTCGGGTTTCGGGCTCGGCGGTATTCCAGGGAGGCACATTAAGCAATCCAAACTTGACATCCGAAAGGGCCATGTCGGCTATCGCTTGTGGAGTCTCCTCCAGCAGAATGGCGCGCAACAAACCTACGTCGTCGATGGTTCGCGCCATGATCCCAAGCGTATCCATGGTCGGCGCGTTGGCAAGAATCCCCGACTTATCAAAATCGCCGTAAGTCGGTTTGTAGCCGACGATGCCGCAGAACGCCGCCGGACGAATGACCGAGGCGGTGGTCTGGGTCCCCAAGCATAGCGGCACCATAAAATCGGCGACGGCAGCGGCGGATCCGGAAGACGACCCACCCGGTGTATGCGCCAGATTGTGCGGATTGCGCGTCGGCCCTGGGTGGCGATGCCCCAGCTCCGTGGTCACGGTCTTGCCCATAAAAAGACAGCCGGCCTCGCGCATAATCGCCACCGACCCGCCCTCGCGGCTAACTGGGACGGGGTCATGAAAATCCGTGCCCATCATGGTTGGCATACCGCAAACATCAATAATATCCTTCACACCAACGGGAATGGACGGGCCATGTCTCTGATCGGTGCGGGCGGCGGTCTGTGTGACAGCATCGGGATTGAGGTATGACCAGGCCTGGACGTCTGGTTCGCGGGCAGCAATTCGATCCCAGCAGGATTCAACCCAGGCCATTGACGTCAACTTACCCGCGGCAATGCGGTGCAGCGCTTCCGTGGCGCTTAGCTCACATGGTTCGCAACTGTCTTTCATAAAAGATCCTTATTCGTCGTAACCACGCAGCTTATGGGCTGTAGCACTCCACTGCCAATGACTAAAAAGGTAGCGTTGATATTCACACATCGCCTCGATATGAGTGGCCAATGGCCCTCAGGTAATCAGCGGCCCGTCAAGTATGTAACGCAGACCTGGATCTTCGACCTCCAAAACCCAGATATCAGGGTCAAACGACAACTGACGCTGGACGTAAGCCTCCGCCTCTGTATCCAACACAACGCCCTCCCCAGAGCCTCGGGTCCAGGCCCGAGATCCATCCCCAGCGCGGGCCTGGGCGAATACTTCAGACGTCCCGTTCATTCTATCCAACTTAACGATCACGGCACCGGCATCCGGGTCGCCGCGACGACGGACAAAAGCCGGCAGCATAGCCTGGTCACACAGGCGCAACTGCGCCTTCACCCAGATCTCCGTCCGCAAACGCGGCTCCGCCATTACCTTGCACTCCGTTTGGCTCCGTGACAGGGTTTCCTGAGCGCACCATATAGGAGACCGCCATGTTCGTCCTGCACGAAACATTGGATGTCGATACGGTTCACGTGATCGATTGGTCGCTCTGTCGCGTACTGTTGATGAATGATGCAACTTACCCGTGGCTAATTCTCGTGCCCATGCGCGAAGGCCTTCGCGATTTTCACGACGTAGCGTCGGCAGACAAACCAACTCTCATAGAAGAAATTGACCGTGCCTCAAACGCCCTGCAGCGCCTGCACGATCCAGATAAAATCAACATAGCCGCCCTTGGCAACATGGTGCCACAATTACATGTGCATGTGATTGCGAGGTTCACTACGGACCCGGCCTGGCCCGGGCCCATATGGGGTGAGGGTTCAGTCGTACCCTACAAGAGTGTCCAGTTGTCCGGTACTGTCGACGCCTTAAAAATGGCTTTCACTTGAGCCGATTCGGCCCACCCTTCCTAGCACCGACAACCGGGCTGTGGGGATCCCGGGTAAGGGCTTTAACGGAGAGAGCACCAAAGGCCCCTTGAATCCCACATCAAGTGCAGACCACTGGCAAAACGGGTCCGGTCACGGGGCGGGGCCTGTTAGCCGGCCACCGCAATCACCTCGCGGGTCCGGCTGACCCGGTCCCCCCAGACCTTATTGAACTTTCCGATCAGGGTCTGCAGAGCTTTCGAATCCTGAATCGCGGCAGCGGCTTCGACGCTCGCAAATTCGTAAAATGCCATATGGATTGCGGAATCAACGCAACTCCAGCCGCGCCAGGCGCCAGTGGCGTTGAACATGTCTTCGGCCTCCTTCAAATGCTCGTTCTGGTACCAATCCTCGAACGCCGCCCGGTCGGCTTCGGGAACTTCTGCCCGTACGATAAATACGCCTTTCATAGTCATCTCTTTCGTCCTTTCTGCTCCTTCACATGACGTGATGCCAACCCAGGTGCACGCCGCATCGAACCCACAACATGCTCGAATATTGAGATATTCATCGCAACAGTCATTGGGCCGGAATGAAACGAGACCGCACAGGTTTTCGAGCTGGGTCCGATAGATGATCTGGCACGACCGGCGTTCCGACGCAGTCACGCTAGTCTTCTCAAGCGCCGACAAGTGAACCGAAGCAATGTTAGCAGAGCCTGATGGAAACGGGTTTGGTCAACAATTCCGTGGCCGCGGTTGTCGAACACGTCTATTCAGCCTTCAACCTTTACGATACGACTTTTTCAGAAAAGAATGTGACGCGTCAGTACACGCCTGGCCACATATCAAGAACCGGGCGCAAGCTACTAGGCGCGTTTGCACCCTATTGGTTGGCCAATGCCGTCTCACGGAGGCCCGACAAAGTCGTTGTCGGGGTGATCGCTTCCGCATCGACAATCAATTCGATAATCGCTGGCTTGCCCGACTGTTTGGCACGGTCAAAGGCAGCGGTGAAATCCTCGGTCTTCTCCACCCGCTCACCGTGCGCACCGAAGGATTGGGCGAACAGCATGAAATCTGGGTTGGTGAGATCCGTGGCGATGACGTTTCCAGGGTAGTCCCGTTCCTGGTGCATGCGAATGGTGCCGTAAGTGCCGTTGTTTACGATGACCACGATGGCGGCGATGCCATAGTGCGCAGCCGTGGCCATTTCCTGGCAGGTCATCATCACATCGCCGTCGCCGCACATGGCTACCACGGTACTGTCCGGCCACATGCGCTTGGCGGAAATGGCGGCGGGCAAACCATAACCCATGGAGCCTGACGTTGGCGCCAGCTGCGTTCCGAAGCCCCGATACCGGAAGAAGCGGTGGACAAAAGCGGAAAAGTTACCCGCACCGTTGCAGATCACATCGTTGGGGCCCATGGCGTCACGCAAATATTTAATCACGCGGCCCACGTTCACTGGCCCCGGGACTTCCGTCGGCTCTGACCAGGCCAAATATTGGGAATGCCCATCGCGGGTCCGTTCGGCCCAGCTGCCCTGCACCGGCGCCATATCGGCCAACACTTTCGCGAAGGCCTTCATGCTGGCGTTAATGCCCTGGATGGGCTGGTAGACGCGGCCCAATTCCTCCGCCGCCGGATAGACGTGGACGAGATCTTGGCGCGGCACGGGGATATCCAATAGACCGTAGCCACCAGTCGTCATCTCACCGAGGCGCGGCCCAATAGCCAACAACAGATCTGCCTCCTTGACGCGGATCGCCAACTCCGGATTGATCCCAATGCCCACATCACCGACGTAGTTCGCGTGGGTATTATCGAACAGGCTTTGAAAGCGGAACGCCGCGGCCACGGGCAGATGATTAGCCTCGGCGAACTTCTCCACGTTGGCTACGGCCGTCGCATCCCAACCGCCACCGCCGACGATCACCAAGGGACGCTCGGCTTTCTCCAGACGGCCACGCAATTCGTCCATGGCGTCAGCACCAGGATGAGCTTCATTGATGCGCGCGGCGGCGATCTCCACACTCGGCGCCCGATCACGAAGCATATCCTCGGGCAGAGCTAGTACGACAGGGCCGGGCCGGCCAGCGACGGCCGTATGGAAGGCTCGCGAAACGTATTCGGGCACCCGTGCCGCATCGTCAATTTCCGCAACCCACTTCGCCATTTGACCAAACATGCGCCGAAAGTCGACTTCCTGAAATGCCTCGCGGTCGCGCATTTCGCGCCCAACCTGACCAACAAACAAAATCATCGGTGTTGAGTCCTGAAAAGCAATGTGGACGCCGGCGGACGCGTTGGTCGCGCCTGGACCACGAGTGACAAAACAAATACCCGGTTTGCCGGTCAGCTTGCCATAGGCATCTGCCATCATGGCTGCGCCGCTTTCCTGGCGGCAGGTCACTAAATCAATCGCAGGCGCGTGGTGTAATGCGTCCAAGGCTGCCAGATAACTCTCACCGGGAACGCAGAATGCCCGGTCCACATTGTTGGCCAAAAGACTGTCTACCAGCAGTTCCCCGCCGGTCCTGAGGTTGTCGCCGCCACTCATGATCTCGTTCTCTCCTTTGACCCGCTACACCCACCATGCTTGCGCCACGGCAATGTAACCGCCTCCACGCGAGCTGTCACACCGCGAAATCAAGAAATCGAACGGTTTGATCATCATCTTAAAACAACAGTATCACTAAGATGTACTACCTATTGCCGGCGCGTTGGCACAGTTGATGAGCCATGATAGTTTGCCGCCTAAATAAGGGAGGTCCACCATGAGCGACTATCAAGGTCCTTTGTCACGCTTTACCGTTATCGACCTGACGCGGGTCCGATCAGGCCCAACCGCTGTGCGTCACCTGGCCGACTGGGGTGCGAATGTCATCAAAGTGGAGGCACCGGCCGCCGTCGACAAGTCAAAGGGCATGGGCGGTGCGCGCAACGGCCCGGATTATCAGAACATTCACCGAAACAAACGAAGCCTGACGCTCAACTTGAAAGAAAATGCAGGCCGCGATGTTCTGATGAAACTGGTTAACAAAGCAGATGTGGTGGTTGAGAACTACCGGCCCGACGTGAAGCATCGGTTGGGGGTCGACTACGACGCCTTGAGAGCAGCAAACCCCCGCATCATTTTAGCGTCAATTTCTGGGTTTGGTCAGGACGGCCCCTATGCGAAACGTCCCGGTTTCGACCAGATCGCCCAAGGTATGGGCGGGCTGATGTCGATCACCGGCTTGCCGGGCCAGGGCCCGGTACGCGTCGGCATCCCCGTTGCTGACTTGTCATCGGGTAACTATACCACCATCGCAATCCTGATCTCATTATTGGAGCGTGAACAGTCGGGCGAAGGCCAGTGGGTGCATACCTCACTATTGGAGTCGATGATTTCCATGCTTGATTTTCAGGCCGCTCGTTGGACCGTCGCCGGTGACGTGGCGCCACAGGCCGGCAACAACCACCCCACTACCATTCCAACCGGGGTCTTCAAGACCAGCGACGGCCATATCAATATCGCCAGCGCTGGCGATATCATGTGGGTGCGGCTGTGCGAAGTGCTGGGCGATCCGGCAATGGCAAATAACCCCGACTTCATCGATGGCGCCAAGCGATCCGAGAACCGTGATGCCGTGAACGCCAGCATCGAGGCCCATACAGTGAACCGAACGTCGGCCGAATGGATCGAGGCCCTAGAAGCCGCGGGCGTGCCTTGCGGCCCCATCTACAGGATTGACCAAATGTTTGCGGACCCGCAGGTCCAACACGTTGGCATGACGCACCCAGTCAGTCACGACGACCTGGGCGACATGAACCTTATCGGCCAACCGATCAACATGAGCCGGTTCCAGCCACGCACGGGGATGCCGACCCCGAAGTCCGGCCAACATACCGACGAGGTTCTGGCCGAGTACGGATACGACACAGAAACCATCGCTGAACTTCGTGCCAAGGGGATTGTTTGACCTGGAACGTCATCCCGACGCCGATGAGCAAGACCCCACACACGATCACAGAACTCTACGCCTACGCCGCTGACGGCGGCGTAGACATTTTCGATGGCCATGGAACGTCAACTGCTGCGTCCATTTTAAAGCGTAGCGATCATGTCTCTACCGCACTTCGTGACATAGGCGTAAGGCCTGGAGATCGGGTGGCGGCATGGCTCGAAAACAGCAACGCCTATCTTTCGCTGCATGCGGCCTGCGCCCGATTGGGCGCTATACTGGTCGCCATCAACACCCGTTTTGGCGCAGCCGAAATCGCGGATATCACTGGACGATCGGGTGCCAAGGTCCTAGCTGTGAACGGCGATCTTTCCGAACTAACAAATATTGATACCAATGACCTTTCCCACCTTACCCATCTAATCACGATTGGAATATGCACTCATATGCCGGCGTGGCCAAAGGTCACAATGCGAACCTTCGAAGACATCTCAAGTGCCCCATCCACAGGCATCGATGAAGGGGGCCCTGCCGATCATTCTAATATATTCACCACATCGGGGACGACGTCAGCGCCAAAGTTTGCCGTCCATTCACAAGGTGCTATCACCGGTCATGCCCTCGACGTGGCACGCTTTTTGGACATGACGGCGCATGGCAGCGTCAATTTGCAACTTCTCCCGTTCTGCGGCGTGTTCGGCTTCGTGCAAGTCATGGCGACGCTGGCTGCCCAGGCAACATTGGTCATGCCCGCGGGATTTCGTGTCATCAATGCCCTCGATCTTAGCACACGATACGACGTCACGCATATGTTCATAACCGACGATATGCTGCATCGGATGCTCGAGGAAAGCATCGACGACCAGCCCTTTCCAATGCTGCGTTCCTGCATGTTCGCGGGTTTCAATACTTGGCTCCATGACTTACCAGCGCGTGCCGAAGCTCGCGGTATCCCCATACAGGGTGCCTTTGGTATGAGCGAAGTGTTTGCCATTTTTGCAGGCCGGCCCATGGCTGCGCCACCTTCCGAACGGCATCGCCCCGGCGGCACACTGGTCAGCACCACTGCCGCCGTACGCGCCCGTGATCCGGAAACAGGCGTCATTCTAGCCCATGGCGAGATCGGTGAGTTAGAATTCACAGGTCCGTTTATTATGACCGGCTATTTCGGAAGCGCGGCGGCCACCCGCGACACGTTCACCGCGGACGGCTTCCTACGCTCAGGCGACCTTGGATATACCGAACCAGATCACAGTTTCACCTACCTGCAGCGGATGACAGATACTTTACGTCTGGGCGGGTTCCTGGTCGCGCCCTCCGAGATAGAAGGCACCGTTATGTCGCATCCAAGTGTCCGCGATGCCCAAGTCGTCGTCGCGGGCACTGCGGCCGGCAACCGGCCCGTCGCCTTCGTTATTGAGGCGGATGGTCACGAGCTCGATGAAACAGCGGTGATCATTTATTGCCAACAAACGCTACCGAAATTCAAAACACCGGTACGGGTGGTCGCAATTGATGAATTTCCGGTGACACGCAGTGCCAACGGCACGAAGATTCAGCGCACAAAACTGCGCAAAATGGCAGAAGATCTGCTGGCTGGCAGGTAGGCGGCTTAACACATCTTCGTCAGATCGAGCTGCAGAATTCCCTCAGCCCCGGCGGCCTTTAACTTGGGAATCAACGCTCGGACACCATGATTATCGACCACTGTCTCAACCGCCGACCAGCCTTCATCGGCCAATCGATTGACGGTGGGCGCATGCAGGCTCGGCAACAGCCCGACGACCGCCTCCAAATTCACTGCCGCCACGTTCATCTTCAGCAACACCTTGTGGCGCGCGGTCAACGCGGCTTCCAGTAAAAGGGAGATCTGATCGATTTTGTCCTTCTTCCATACGTCGGCCATGGCGGGCTTTCCGGCGATAAAGACCGTATGCGAGACCAAGAGGTCGCAAACAATTCGAAGACCATGAGCCTTGATGGTGGAGCCCGTTTCAGTAATCTCCACGGCCGCGTCTGCGAGACCCTCCACCACTTTGGCTTCCGTTGCGCCCCAGGAAAATTCGACTTTGGCATTGATACCGCGCTCTTCTAAATAGCGTTTTGTAAAACCCATGAGCTCGGTGGCGATCACCTTTCCCTCCAGGTCAGCGACGGATTGGATGGAACTGTCCTGATCGACCACCAAAACCCAGCGCGCTTTTTGATCGGACGCCTTGGAATAGACTAGGTCCGAAATCACTTCGACATCATTATCGGTGCCAGTCTCCATGACCCAATCGATCCCGCATAGCCCCGCATCCAATGTGCCGCTGGCAATATAAGGACCCATTTCCTGGGAGCGCACTAGTGCGCATTCGATCTCAGGATCGTCGATGCGCGG
The DNA here is from genome assembly GCA_002378125.1 of Rhodospirillaceae bacterium UBA3470. Classification (GTDB taxonomy): domain Bacteria; phylum Pseudomonadota; class Alphaproteobacteria; order Rhodospirillales; family Casp-alpha2; genus UBA3470. The sequence continues at coordinate 66,433 of DFRF01000180.1, forward strand.
GAAATAGTTGCGCGAGCGCGGCGTGATGCTCCAGCCGGCTTGTTTGAACAATTCAATGGTCGCGTCCTCCAGGCTTCCCTTAGGGATGCCGAGGCGAAGCTTTCCAGAGGCGTTGGCGTCCATGGTTGGGCTCCTTCGCAAAACGTTGTCGATGGCGCGGCACCTTAAAGGGCCAACCATCGACAATCAAACCCGTGCAGATGCTAGTGGTTGTGCTTCTTTTTCGTGGCGCCGCCCTTCTTCATCACCATGAACTTTAGGGTCTCCGTCGCGCCACTTTGAAAGCTGAGCCTCAGCATAATGTGGTCACCCGCCTTCAGTGGCCGCTTAAGGCCCATGAGCATGATGTGATCGCCGCCGGGCTTCAACTCCGCGACGGTGTGCGCCGGGACCGGCACGGACACGATCTGGCGCATGCGCATCACGCCACTGTCGTTTTTGTGCGAGTGCAGTTCGACTTTGGCAGAGACGTCGGATGCGACGCCAATCAAGGCGTCTGACTTCATACCGTGATTCATGATGGTTACGTAGGCGGCAGCATTTTTAGCCCCGGGAGTGCTGGCGCGCGCCCATCCGCCCTTGACGGTCAGGCCTTCCATGGTCTGTCCCATTTTTTTCATTATACCGTGGCTGTGTTTCTTATGTCCGTGGCTATCGGCAAGCCCCGGGCCGCCCACCATCAAGGCGAGCGCCAGACCGGCAATATTTAATCTGTTCATTCTTCCGTTCCTCAAAAAAAGTCTAGTTTGCGCTCCAAAACTGCGCAAAGTGGTTCAACCTTCAGAGGATCATAGGCGGCGCCCGGGACTGAACTGGACCCCGCTCTTGCTTGAGCGTCGACGCGCCAAAGCTCACTGGGCTGAGAAGTTCCAATCGACCTTGCGGAATGGCGGCGGTCGTGACAGGGCCTACCAGCGCAGGACCCTGACATGGTGTCGCACAGGCCGTACAATTGTGGTGATCATCAGCAAGCTTTTCGCTGTCTACCGAATTAACAACGCCATTGGGCGTGCAAACGACCTGTACCGCCGCGAGGATAGAGACCACCGGCGGCGGCGGCGAACTGGCAGCCAAACCCATTGGCGCCGCTCCATGCATCGCGAGAGCGATGGAAATGAGCGTGATAATCAACCGGCGTTTCAACGTGATGTATTCCTAACGGAAATAGTCGCCATCTGTTTAACTCACGCACTATGCCAGCCCGTACAGGATCGGTCCAGATTTCAACGTAGACCCAAACCTTACTGGACGATTTACACGCTTTCACCAAGGCCCAAGGCATGGTGTTATCGGGTGACACGGCGATCTTGCAGCGGGATCTGGCGAAACCGCTGCCATCGCCGGGGCCATGCATCAAATTCAAGTGGCAAAACAGGCTCGCGCCTTTTTGAACGAGGAAACAAGCACATGAACGATGCGACCACGGATCCCTTTATGTCCGTCGATGGAATCATCAATCGACTGAGCGACGTCGCCTACATTGCCTCACGCCAGATCGCCACAGCTATCCTGATCGCGCGTAACCTGGAGAAACCAATACTGGTAGAAGGGTCCGCCGGCGTGGGTAAGACAGAACTAGCCCTGGCTACAGCTGAGATTTTGAAGATCCCCTTGATCCGCATGCAATGTTACGAAGGTCTTGATGAATCGAAGGCTCTCTACGAGTGGAAGTACGGCAAACAGTTACTCTACACCCAAATCCTGAAAAACAAGATTGGTGACGTTCTCGATGACGCAGATGATCTTGAAACAGCCATGGGCCGTCTACATGCGTTCACAGATGTGTTCTTTTCGGAACAGTTCTTGGAACCGCGACCGCTCTTGAAGGCCCTGCAGGAAGAAGCAGGCGCTGTGCTCCTGGTTGACGAGGTCGACAAGGCCAACGAGGAATTCGAAGCCTTCCTGTTGGAAGTCCTGTCCGCCTTCCAGATCACCATTCCCGAGATCGGCACGGTGAAGGCGTCGAAACCACCCGTCGTCTTCCTCACCTCCAACAATACCCGCGACATGGGCGATGCGTTAAAACGTCGCTGCCTACACCTCTACATCCCTCTACCCGACGCAAAGCTCGAGGAACAGATTGTAACGGCACGGGTTCCCGATATTGACGTCCGCCTGCGGCGTCAACTGGTGCATTTCGTGCAATCGCTCCGGAAAATCGATTTGAAGAAGCTGCCGTCCATATCAGAGACCCTCGATTGGGCGCGCGCGCTGGTCCTATTGCACGCTGATGAGCTAGACGCAGGCCTGGTGCGCGAGACCCTCAATATTTTGTTGAAGTTCGAAGATGACATCACCGCCGTCGCGCCGCAGATCAATGAGATAGTGCGTAAGGCGTTACAGCAGGCCGGCTGACGCCATGGTACGCCCCCTTGAGGATTTCATCCGCGCCCTGCGCGCTGCCGAGGTTCGGGTATCCGTGGCTGAGGCCATAGAAGCACACGAAGTGACCGCGCATTTAGGATTTGCCGACCGCACACTCCTGAAAGACGGGCTATCCCTAACCCTTGCCAAAACCTTCAACGAAAAGCAGCGCTTCGATGATAGCTTCGAGCTATTCTTCGCCCGCGACCAGTTCCACAACATCACCGCCAAACCCGGTGACGCAAACGACGCACCCGAGCCACAGGACAGCACCGGTAACGATCTTGCGGACATGCTCCTGAACGACGATCGGGAAGGCTTGGCCGCCACAATGGAAGACGCTGGACGCGCTACCGGCGTTGGGAATATCCAGTTCCGCACACAAATCAACTTCATGGCCCGACGCATGGTCGACCAGATGGGGTTAGCCGAGTTGGAGCGCCTGATTGCGCAGGTCGCACGCGGCGACATGCCCGGCGGCGATGCCCTAGCCGCCGAATTGGAAGTGCAGCGAAGCCGCCTGATCGAAGAAGGCCGCGCCTTCGTCGAGCGGCAATACGAACTTTATGGCCGCTTCACCGGCCAACAGTTGCGTGAAGAATTTCTTCAGCGTACACCGTTGGCCGCCGTCGACCGGCGGGACTACCAGCGCATGAACACGCTGATCCGCCGCATGGCCCGCAAGCTTGCATCAAAATACAGAGCTCGCCATAAACGAACCCGTCGCGGACACTTGGATGTCC
>DFRF01000152.1 GCA_002378125.1 Rhodospirillaceae bacterium UBA3470
CTTCCTGGTTTTCGTGAGAGCGTAATGGCGTATTTTCACGCGCTGAATGATCTGGGGCAACGGATGCTTGCGCCGATTGCTGTGGCTTTGGGATCGCCCCCGGATGGCCTGGATGATTTGTTTTCAGATGAAAACCATGCCGTGTTAAGGCTTCTTCATTATCCGCCGACGAAGCTGGACGATAACGACTTTGGAGCTGGACCGCATACGGACAATAGTTTTCTAACTATCCTTGCGCGCATGGAGGTTCCCGGTTTGGCGATCAAGCTTCCATCTGGGGAGTGGCTGAAGCCACCACTCCTAGATGGCACTTTTCTTGTGAACATTGGCAATATGATGCGGCGCATGTCTAATGATAAATTTCTCTCGACGCCCCATGGGGTTATCGTCGAGGGAGACAAGGATAGGTATTCCATGGCTTACTTCCATAGTCCCAACCCATACCGTGTGATCAACGTGCTGGACAGTTGCGTGAGTGTTGAGGTTCCTGCCAAGTACGAGCCAGCATTATATGCAGACTTAATTGCTGAATTTTTTGCGGCGAATTATGCGCATCAAAAGATGCATGGAAAGATGGCCATCAAGAACCGTTATTAAGCGGCGCGAACGCGCCGAGCCAGAAGGCGAGGCATAGGATGTGCAGTGTAATAAACGTACCGAGGATCATCTGCGGTTCGCCAAGCCCGCGTCATGCTGAGAGCGCCGCGCGGCCGGAGAGATCATTGAGGATCGGGCAATCAGGTCGGTTGTCGCCGTGACAGCGCGTCACAAGCTTCTCAAGCGTGAATTTCAGCGCTTGAAGTTCGTCGATTTTCTGCGTGATGCGCTCCAAATGTTCGGCGGCGACGGCTTTCACGTCGGAGCTAGCACGGTCGCGGTCTTCGTAGAGAGACAGGAGCGTTCGACAGTCGTCAATCGAGAAGCCGAGTGAGCGAGACCGCCCGAGAAACGCAAGCTTATGCGTATCCTGATCGCTAAAATCGCGATAGCCGTTGGTCCTGCGCGCGGGACGCACAAGGCCAATGTCTTCATAGTATCTAATCGTTTTCGTGGGCAATCCGCTGGCCCGCGATGCTTCTCCGATATGCATGAGCAAAGTACCTCCAATCGTAAAACTACAGATCCCAGCTATTAGTAAGGTCACTAGCAGGTTTTCAGATAACCTTCCAGTTAAAGGAAGTTTTACCATTACCGCGGTCGACCGCTGTTTCGAGGTGCACTAAGACTTCGCTGGGCCCGAAAGGGGGGGTGAGTTATCGTCTACCGTCGTTGCTTCTAGCGCCTTATATGCACAAGGACAGGGTCACTGACCTGGCGACGGTAATTGATTTCTATTCCGAGTTGAGTAAGGAACGCCAGCATACTGATGGCGTACGAAAACTTCGGCCGTTGGCTCTGACGCATTCCGAGAAGACGGACATCAAGGCCTTTCTTGGATCGCTAAGCGCATCTTGTACCGCATTAGAGTAGAGGACAAAACCGCGGCGTTGCCGCGTGTGACGCGAATTGAAGCTCCACGCTTCTTAAACTTCCTTTTTGGCTTGCTCAATTAGGTCCGAGAGGCCGCCGCCGGGTTGCGGTTGCTGAGGGGCATGGCGTTCCAGATAGTATTCAAACATCTGGAGGAAATCTTCGACGATAGGGCCAAGCTGATCCTCATTGCCGCCGGTGCGATGGTGGGCGAAGGCGGAGAAATTTGCCGCCGCGTGGCGTAATCCGGCGGCAATGGCGTCGACACGCATCCCCTCTTCTAGGTGATTGTTCGCGATGTTAATAATCTGATTCGCCAGCTGAATGCTGAGCGTCCTCAGATCTTCTTCGGGATTTGGCGAGGTTTCCAAGACGACATCCTGAGCGACTGAATCGGTAGCGGTCGAAACCTATCACAAAGTAGTCGTTAGGAAAACAAGCGGCTATTGGTTCTCTCTAAAGTTTGGCGGGCCATTGTGATTTGCGTTGGCGAAGCTATTCGCGCAACGGTGTACCGAGCTTGGAGAATTTGGGGGGCCTCGCGGCGGGGGATGGCAAGTGGGCGACCCAATAATCTGCGATGTCGATCAGACAAATTCGGATAAGTGCTTCGCATTTGTCGTGGCGACGGCTATTGCCAACCTGGCAAAGGGCACGAAACTCCAGCCAACGCCCAAATAATCCTGTCCCGTTGGCCATTTACCAAGAATTTACCGCTCTCTGATATGCCTAACTATAAATCAAGTGAATGCAGCTAAGGATTTCGTCATAGGCGCCGTATTGGGTACCATCGCGATCGTGATCAGCTTAACGGCTCTGTGGTTTACCGTCGAGGTCCTACGCCGTCTGGATGCGCGTGGTGAAAGTTTGGTTCGACCACATCTCAGAAGCCTCAAGGTGCGATTGTCGGAAACCAATCGCCGCATTAGTGATTTGGAGGTGCGGCTCGTGCAAGTTGAGAACCGTCTCACAGCGACGCGGCTTGAAAGTCGCGCGGCACGTGATCTTGCCGAGGAAACGCGGGCAATTCGGCATGGACTGCGGCGATCGCGTGAGCCCACCAATCGGACCCAGGCCTATCACTCATAAATATCCTGGCGGAAACTTGTGGCGCATTTACCCCAAATTTTCGAACGCTCCCAATATTGCGTTAAAGGTTGTAATTTAATTGGAAACAAACCAATGCCCAGCTTCGGTGTCAAATTTAATATACACACACTGGCGGGCCTTTAGCTCGCCATGATTGTCCGGTTAGCCGTCGGGCCGGCGATGGCCTGTGGGGTCGTGTACATCTTCTGGGTGAACAAGGCCATTCACGGGTGTGACCCGGTTGCCTATTTTACGAAAGGCAAGCCCGTTAGGGTGGAGAATGACTATAGTCTGAATTGGAACGGCGCCAGGTGGCTGTTTGCCGGCACAGCCAATCGCGACAAGTTCAAGGTGTTTCTGAAGAAATTCATGCCTCAATACGGTGGTTATTGCGCCTGGGCGGCGAGCTTAGGGGTACGCGGCTTCAAACGTTCCTGATGCCTGGAAGATTTTCGACGGCAGGATTCATATTTTCGAACCCGCGTGTGTCCAATGCCGGTGGGTAGTCTGTGGAGCAGGTAAGCACATCAAGGCTGGAGATCAGAACTGGTTGAAGATTGAGACCGAATTGAGCAACTATGGAATTGCTTCTCGCGGCGGGGGCAGCTTAACTTTGCCTGGAGGAGACCCCGCCCTTATGAAACCCGCGCCGTTCAACTATGCCCTGGCCAAGTCCATCGACGAGGCCACAAGTTATCTGGCCGATGGCAACGGCGAGGCGATCGTTCTGGCTGGCGGGCAGACCCTGGTGCCTATGTTGTCGATGCGCTTGGCGCGCCCCGAATTAGTTATTGATATCAATGGGGTCGATGAGCTTTTCGGTATCGAGGAAACCGACGCTTCCGTCATCATCAAGGCGTGCACTCGGCAGGTGACGGCGCTTAATTCAGAAATCGTCAAATCGCGCGTGCCATTGTTGCACAAGGCAATGCACTTTGTTGGCCACTTCCAGACCCGCAACCGCGGCACCATTGGCGGCTCCGTTGCGCATTCCGACCCGGCAGCGGAAATACCGCTGGCTGCATTGGCCTTAGATTCTGAGGTCGAGTTGAGAAACGTCAATGGTAGCCGCCGGGTTGCGATGGCGGATTACTTGGTCGGTCCTTTGATGACGGCCCGAGAGCCCGATGAGCTTTTGGTTGCTGTCCACCTGCCGGCAATTGTTCCCGGTGTGACGACCGCGACCAGCTTCCATGAAGTTAGCGAGCGACACGGTGATTTCGCTGTCGTCGCCGTGGCCGCGCAGTTGACCTTCGACGGCGCGATCTGCACCAAGGCCGCGGTCGCCTTCGGAGGTGTCGATCATACGCCAGTACGCATTCCCGAATTCGAAACGAGGTTGATCGGGCAAACGCTGGCTTATGGCGTGCCGGATGCCGCTCTTGATCTAATTGCCGATGGGATCAATCCCGGTTCGGATCAGCATGCATCCGCGAACTACCGTCGGCGTGTGGCGCGCACTTTGGCTAACCGCGCCGTTTCCGAGGCGGCGGTTGATGCGCGGAGTGGTGCATGACAGACACCATACATATTCACGTCTCCATCAATGGCAATGAAGTGACGGACAGTGTTATCCCGAGGATGACATTATTGGATTTCCTTCGCTACAAGGCTGGGATGACCGGAACCCACGCGGGTTGTGAACACGGGGTCTGTGGCGCTTGCTCGGTGATCTTCGATGGTGACCCCGTAAGATCGTGTTCCCTACTAGCCGTCCAGGCCAACGGCAAATCGGTGATGACGGTTGAGGGGCTGAGCAACGCCGACGGCACTCCAGGCACTCTCCAGGAAGCCTTCCAAGATGCCCACGCCATGCAGTGTGGGTACTGTATTCCGGGCATGCTCGTCTCCGCCCATGCACTGTTGGCGCGGAACGCCGCCCCATCCCTTGAAGACATTAAGGAAGCGATCGGCGGAAACATCTGTAGATGCACGGGTTATGTACAGATTATCGAGGCGATCCAGTTGGCAGCGACACGATTGCGTGAGGCCCTGGAATGAACGAGCAGCCGGGTGCCAATCTGAAGTTTGTGTCCCGCAAGCGCCGGGTCCGCGAAGACAAGCGTTTCGTTACGGGCACGGCAGTATTCGCGCAAGACGTCAATTTGCCGAATATGAAGCATTGCGCGGTAGTGCAAAGTCCGTATCCGCGCGCTAAGATCCTATCCATCGATGCCAGCCTGGCATTGGCCATGGAAGGCGTGCGCTATGTCCTGACTGGGGACGAGTTCCGTGCAAACGCTGATGACATTAAGTTCGGCCTGAATACGCCGGAGGTTAAGTGGTACCCCTTGGCCGTTGATATGACGCGCTATGCTGGTGAGTGGGTAGCGGTCGTTGTCGCCGACGATCCGTATACGGCCGAAGATGCAGCGGAGTTGGTGGAGGTTGATTACGAAGCCCTGAAACCCATCATCGATCCGGAACAAGCCTATGAGGAGAAAGATAGCCTTGTCCATCCGGCGCATGGCTCGAACGTTCTATATGACGGGCATTTCTACTGGGGTACAGTAGACGAGGATTTCGTCGCCGCCGAGGAGAGACTTTCATATCGGGTTCGTTGGGGACGCAGTTCGACTGTTCCCATCGAGACTTTTGGGGTTGTCGCGCGTTGGGACGAGGCGGTCGATATCTTGGATGTCTGGGCATCGATCCAGATGCCGAACTACGTGGAGCTTCTGGCTGCGACCCTTCGTATCCCGCTGAATTGTGTTCGCCTGCATCAAGATGTCGATGTTGGTGGCAGCTATGGCGTCAAACGGGGTATCAAGCACAGCGTTATCGTCGGCTATCTGAGCCGACTTTTGCGCGCACCTGTGCGTATGATCGAGGATCGATTGATAAACATGGCGAGCGGTGACGCCCACGGTCCTGACCGAATTTTTGATACCCAGGTGGCCTTCAATCGCGACGGGAAGATCTTATCCCTAAAGATCCGGGCTCTGGATGACGCTGGAGCCTACCCGGGTCGGGCACCGTTCCAACTGGCCAAACCGATCAGCGCGATCGTCGGGCCGTACAAGATCAACTCGGTTCAGTACGATGCCATCTCCGTGCTCACGAATAAGACCGGACAAGTACCGGTGCGAGGTTTTGGTCAGTCGCCGACCAACTACATGATCGAGACTGCTGTGGACAAAGTGGCCCGTCATTTGAATTTGGACCGGATTGAAGTGCGTCGGCGGAACTTTATCAACCACGATGAGTTCCCGTATCAGATCCCAAGCGGTTCAAAATACGACAGTGGTGATTATCACACTGTTCTGCAAAAGGCCCTTGATGCCGCCAACTATGACGAACTTATCAATCGCCGGGATGCAGCCCGCGCGGAAGGCCGGCTGGCTGGGATCGGGATTGGCACGTGCCTCGAACCCGGCGGCGGCAACAATATCTTCGAATATCTCATGAACCCATCGGCCGAGATCACGACCTTTTCGGAAGGTGCTGAAATTCGGGTCGACCCGGACGGCTTGGTTACCGGCGTAATCGGCACTACCACATCAGGGCAGGG
>DFRF01000038.1 GCA_002378125.1 Rhodospirillaceae bacterium UBA3470
TAAGGACTTGCCCTGGAAGGAACGCGACCACGCCCTGTTCGTAGGCTACGCGCCTATCAAAAGCCCGCGCTATGCCATTTCCGTCGTCGTTGAGCATGGTGGCGGGGGTTCCAAGGTGGCGGCGCCCATTGCTCGCGACATACTAGTCGAGGCCCAGCGTCGGGACTCCGCAGGCGACATCATCCGCGCGTCCGCGCTGCGTCCGGTGGAGCCAGTGAAAGCGAGCTCGGACGAATGAGAGAAGACAGCCTCAATCAGCCGAAATTCACCATCGGCCAGAAACTTCTGAACATTCACTGGTTCCTTGTTTTCCTCATCTGCCTGACAGTGGCTATTGGGATTGCGATGCTGTATTCCGCGGCGAACGGCAGCTTTCAACCCTGGGCGTCCCGGCAGCTGGTTCGGTTTGGCGTTGGTTTTTTGGCGATGATAGCCGTAGCACTCATTGATGTACGCATCTGGTTGCGGTTTGCCTATGCCCTATACGGGCTCAGCATTATCCTGTTGGTACTAGTGGAATTCATGGGCTTTGTCGGCATGGGTGCGCAGCGATGGCTCGATCTTGGCTACTTCAACTTGCAGCCGTCCGAATTGATGAAGATCACGCTGGTGCTGGCGTTAGCCCGCTATTTCCATGGCCTCACCATGGAAGGTGTGGCCGGACCGACGCGGTTGATCCTACCCCTGATCATGGTCTTCGTACCTACTGGGTTAGTGTTGCGCCAACCGGACCTTGGCACGGCGTTGATGTTGATCATGGCCAGCGGCGCGCTTTTTTTTGTTGCTGGGGTGCGGTTGTGGAAGTTCGCGCTAGTCATCGTCTTGGGCCTGATCGCGACGCCTGTAGGTTGGCAGTTCCTACACGACTACCAAAAACGGCGCATCCTCACCTTTCTCAACCCGGAGGCAGACCCCTTGGGCGCAGGTTATCACATCATTCAGTCGAAGATCGCCTTAGGATCCGGCGGGGTGCTGGGCAAGGGGTTTATGCAGGGCACCCAGGGCCATTTGAACTTCCTCCCGGAGATGCAGACCGATTTCATCTTCACCATGCTGGCGGAGGAATTTGGGCTTGTGGGCGGGCTGGGTTTGCTGGCGCTTTATGCCCTGCTGCTCCTGTTTGGTGGGATCATCGCAATGCGTACCAATAACCAGTTCGGACGCCTAGTCGCCTTTGGCGTGACGATGACGTTCTTCCTTTATGTCTTCATCAACATTGCCATGGTCATGGGCCTGGTCCCCGTGGTGGGCGTACCGCTGCCGCTGATTTCTTACGGTGGCACGGCGATGATGACGCTGCTTATCGGTTTTGGCCTGTTGATCGGCATCTGGGTGCACCGCGACGTTACCATTGGCCGACGCGGCGGGGATGAGATCTAGGTCTCTAGGAAATTGGCCGCTTCAATATATCGACCAAATCTCCGTTAATGGACAGATTAAGTCGTCCTAAATGGTTTGATGACGGACAGCGAGTGTTAAGTTTAAATGTGCTCTCGTGGTGTCGTTCATCATATTCAGCGTCGTAGAAATTTGCCTATATCTGTTTATGCCCGGGACGGTCAGGGATGGGATGGACTGTGATCTGTTCTTATGTGTTAAGCTTGCATTGGCCGATTTTTCATTGTTCTGCAACTTCGTCTTTTTTAGTAGCGGATCGTCAAAGTGATACACTCTATCAATCCAGCATTGTCATTCAGACCGGTATCTCTAATCCATTGATTGCCATGGGTTCAATAATCACCTCAAAAGTAAGAATAGGCCCGGTTTTCTGGGCTAATAAGGAAACTCTTAATCGCAAGGCCCGAGTATCAATTTTCCGATCGGCCTTCACTTATCCTTTGATTTTGTAAGTGTTTTCCGGATTTTTTGCAGAGTGGTTGGCTCGCCCTATACAGACTATTTAACTATCTCAATAGGGCTCGATCAGTCCTGCTGCCGGTAGGCGAAGGACTTCTGATAGATGGAGTGAATATAGTCGGCGCATTTGATAGGCGCATAGTGCGGGGTCTCGCCGGGGGTGAGCACTGGGTCGATAACCGTGTTCCAATCGGGATCGACGAAGACGGGCATCGAATACCGTTCGCGGCCTGATCCGTTGATCACCCGGTGTGGATTGGATGTGAAGCGATCATTGCTCCACCGGTGCAGCAAGTCTCCGATATTGACGACGAAGGTATCCGGAATTGGGTGAGCTGTGATCCATTCGCCGTCGCGGGTCATGACTTGCAGGCCGCCTGTGCCGTCCTGGTAGAGGAAGGTGACACAGCCGTAATCCGTGTGGGGCGAGACGCCGAAATGCTGCCTGCCCATATCTTCGGGTTGCGGGGGATAGTGGATGATGGCGGCGCGGGTCAGTGGTTTCGAGAACGATCGCGTAAAATGGTCGTGCTTAAGACCTAGTCCCGCGGCGAAGGCTCGCAGTAGACAAATGCCCAAACCGTTGATCGTTTCTATATAGCGGCCCAAGACCGGCGCCATATCGGGTTGAAAATCGGGCCAGCAGTTTGGCGCCAGGATGCCACGGCTAGAGGCGATATCCGGGTCATCGGTCGCGACCTCCCAACCCCAGACGAAGCTTTCCTTAAAGTCCTCATGGCGTGCGCCGGACATAGTCGCCTCGCCGATCGGCAAGAAGCCACGGTGCACTTTGTTGGCCCGGATCTGGTTTTTCTCCACCTCCGGGCGGGAGAAAAACGTCTTGGCCTCGTTCAGCACTTCGACGATCAAGGCCGGATCGACACCGTGATTGGAGATGTAGAAGAACCCAATTCGTTGCACTACGTTCCGCAGTTGGCGGCCGACCGCAATCTCGCCTTCCGGCCCGTCAGCCAACGGGCCGACGTCGATGACGGGGATCGCGTCAATGTCAACCTCGGTGACAGGGGCGTAGCTCACGTCTCGGCGTCCATTTCCTTGTAGTAGCCGATAATATCGCCCTCCGTGGTAACGCCAAGGCCGTTCAACAGACGGTTCGAATAGTTGAAATAGGCACAGACCTGATTGACCTCCAAAATTTCCCCGTCGTCGGCGCTGGCCGCGCGCACGGCCTCAATATCGGCCTCGGTCATGGCACCGACTTCTGTGGTCAATTTACCAGCATAAACCAGCAGCGCCAGTTCCTTCCCGTCGAAAGCGTCCTCGGGCCGATGCGCGTCTAGGGCGGCACGAACGGCGTCGGCACGGGCGTCGTCACCGATCAAGCGGCGCGCGTTGGTGAAATGGTGTCTGAGACTGTAATCGCAGTTGTTAAGGATGCTGACGTAGGATGCGACCACCTCTAGGAACCAGAACGGCAACGTATTGTCTGGATTGTGCAGGACGCTTCTGTAGAGGACGACGTGGCCGTCCATGGTGTGTGGCCGCAGCGAATGGGCCCGCATGACGTTGTCGACCGTGCCGTGCGGAGTGCGAACCCGATCGAAGAAGGGTTTCAGGGTTTCGTCTGCTTCGTCGTCCGCGATCATCTTGATCCATGCCGCCATGGCGTTGTCCTTGTAAGTTATTAGGTGAGGAAGAAGGCGTAGTCTGCAGCGGTCGCGTCGACCGCTGCCGCCAGAATTTGCTCCCCCGCCGCTGCCGTGGCAAGCCAGGAATCGGACCCGACCCGTCCGTCAGGGAATTGATCGCGGTGGCTGTCGGCATCGAAATGGTTGTCGCCGCTATGGTCTCGGATGAAGGCCGTATCAAGCGTCTCGATATTGGTTGGACGCTCCGCGCTGCCCACGGCGTGCAAAACGGCTTGGGTGATGGAAATTTCGCTGGGCGTTGCATGCAGTCCCTCGCCATCACCAAAATGTCTGACGACCAACTCAGCGACGCTAGGGTGATCCCACCAACTGCGGATTCGGCAGCGTAGGTCCCCACCGAGATCGCGATAAAGGTCCTGAAAGGCAGCCTGCAGTGGAGCAATATTGCCGCCGTGGCCATTGACGAAGTAGATATGAGTGAAGCCCTGCCCTGCCAGTGACGCCACCACGTCACGAGTCAAAGCCATCAGGGTTTTGGCACGCAGCGAGATAGTCCCGGGAAAACTCAAGTTGAATTGGGCCTGCCCCAGCGTAAGGGTCGGGGCCAACAAGGCCTTTGCCGTATCAGCGACGCGAACGGCCACGGCTTCGGCGCAAATGGCGTCTGTGCCGATCATGCCGACCGGCCCGTGCTGTTCGGTCGAACCGCACGGTATGATGATCCCGGTTTTGGATTTCAGATAGGCCTCGACATCGGGCCAGGTTTGATGCTGCAGTTTCATGGTTGCTCCCGAAACGAAAAACGCCGGGCCCAGGGCCCGACGCTCATCTTGTCCCGTCGGCCTAGTTGGCGATTTGCCACTTTGAGGCCAGCTTGTCAAAGAAGCCGCGCTCCTTCTTCAAGGCAATCCAGTGGTTGATATAGTTGATCCACACTTGATCGTCTTGTGGCAACAGCATGGCAATGGGCGTACGCGCCCGCGCCTGCTTGACCGGGACGACGGCCATCTGCGGATATTTTTCGACCAGTTTGCCGGCTTCGACATTCGACGTGATATGCGCATGGGCCCGGCCGGCCAGAACTTCCTGGAAGTCGCGAGCTGGGGCTTCAATAATCTTCTTTTTGGCACTTGGGAAAAAACGTTTGACTTGTTGTTCCTGTGTCGTACCCAGTGTCGCCGCGACGGTCACGTTTGGCTTGTCCAGATCTCCCCAGTCTTGGAACTTTGAAAGGTTTTTTTTCAGGGTCAGCGGCACGGTTGCCAATGAGAAATAAGAGGGCGAATAGCCCGCTACCTTGGCGCGTTTCATGGAGATTGAGGCTGAACCAGTGAGGTCGTATTTGTTGGATACGACGCCGCTGACCAACGTCTTCCAATCGGTCGCTACGAACTCCACCTTGACGCCTAGGTCCTTGGCCAACTCCGTCATCATGTCGATATCGTAACCCTTGTAGGTGTTGGTTGCGGGGTCCTTCATGGTCATAGGGTTCCAGTCCCCCGTGGTACCCACGCGCAGCACGCCTTTATCGAGAATTTCCTTAAGGCGCGAATCGGCCTTGGCGGCGGTGGTCGCAACCATCAAACCCAGTACGGCTATGACAGCATATTTCAATAGTTTCATGATTCTCCCCTTATTGATCTGAGGGTGATTCGGAAGACGCCGGAAAATCGCGACGGCTGAATCACGGTTATGGTTGGTGTCTGTTTTACTCTGGTCGGGAAGTTTCAAACATTCTAGTTTCTTGCACAAGCCGCCATTGCGGAAACAGCATCAAGCGGTGCTTTAGGGAGCCTACGCATGGGGAACAACGGCCGTGAGCCGATCATAAAGATCGCCGGAATGGGGAAGTCCTTCGGCGACTTTGAAGCGCTGAAGAACATCCACCTGACCGTCCACAACGGTGAGCGTGTCGTGGTTTGCGGCCCTTCGGGTTCTGGCAAGTCGACGATGATTCGCTGCATCAATCGACTGGAGGCCCATGATGCCGGTACGATCACTGTAGACAACATCGAGCTCAACCAGAACACCAAGAATATCAACGCCATCCGACGCGAGGTCGCCATGGTGTTCCAGCAATTTAATCTATTTCCGCATCTGACCGTCGTCGAAAACCTGACGCTCGGCCCGGTCCGCGCCCGCAAGATGAACCCGGCGGACGCGGAGGTTTTGGCACGAAAGTATCTTGAACGCGTGCACATTCCCGAACAGGCGGAGAAATATCCGGCACAGCTTTCTGGCGGCCAGCAACAGCGTGTGGCCATTGCCCGTTCGCTTTGCATGGAGCCCCGCATCATGCTGTTCGACGAACCGACCTCGGCCCTCGACCCTGAAATGATCTCGGAAGTTCTGGACGTCATGGCCGAATTGGCCGAAGACGGCATGACCATGGTCTGCGTCACCCACGAGATGAGCTTTGCGCGCAAGGTCGCGGACACCATGGTGTTCATGGATGCCGGTGAGATCGTTGAGACAGCGTCGCCGGAGCAGTTTTTCTCGGCGCCAGAGAGCGAACGCACCCAAATGTTCCTGAACCAAATTCTACAGTATTGACGATGGTAGGTTGGATGAAACTCACGAAAGGCCTGATCGCCGGTTTGCTCCTAACGTTGCTATTGACTGGCTGCGGCGCGAACTGGGGTTGGTACGTGGTCTCGCCTTCAACCGAATCGGGGCGCTCTAACCTGAAGTTCCTGATCGACGGTCTGGGCTATACCATCGCGCTCTCGATCTGTGCCATCGTCATTTCTATAGTTATTGGCCTGCTGATCGCCTTGCCAGGCCTTGCCAAGGGTCGCGCGCCTCGAACGATGAACCGTGTCTATGTGGAATGCTTCCGAGCGATTCCCATCCTGGTGCTGCTCTTGTGGGTCTACTACGGTCTGCCCGTGGTCCTGGATATCGGCATCACCGCTTTTTGGGCCGGCGTCGTGGCACTGGCCATTTCGGACAGCGCCTTTGAGGCTGAGATTTTCCGCGGCGGCATTCAGAGCATTTCGAAGGGCCAGATCGAAGCCGCTGATTCGCTAGGGCTTAGCTACTACGATAAAATGCGTTACGTGATCCTGCCGCAGGCGATCCGGCGCATCCTGCCGCCGCTCGGCAATCAGCTGGTCTACATGCTGAAAATGTCGTCGTTGGTCTCGGTCATTGGGCTAAGTGAACTCACGCGGCGCGCCAACGAATTGGTGGTGACTGAGTACCGGCCGCTGGAGATTTATACGATCTTGGTCCTGGAATACTTGATCCTAATCTTGATCGTTTCCGTGGGCGTGCGTTGGTTGGAAAAGAAGATGCGGGCCGATGAGCAATAGGCCATGAGCGCATCACGGGACATCAGTGCCGGCGCGCGCAACCTGTTGATCAATTGCGCTGAACTATCTGGAGGGGAATCCCTGCTGATCGTCCGCGAGAATCCGGACCTCGGTTGGTACGACGGCCAAACCGCCGCCGCCGTGGCAGATGCGGCGCGGACACTCGGGATTACGCCTACGACGCTCGACGTGGGAGCGCCGGAGAATTCCCGTTGTTTTGGCTTGACCCAAGCGATGGCGGATCACGAATGCACCATCTTCATGTCGCGCATTGGCGATCAGGACCGATTTACCGACCCGGGCTTGGGCAAAAAAACGATCATGTGCTATGCGCGGGATGCCAACCAATTGGCGTCGGCCTATGGCCAGATCCACCACAAGGCGATGCTGCAGTTGAAGAAGGCGGTCAACGATATCTTGTTGGGGGCGAAAAACGTGCAGGTCCTCTGTCCGCTTGGCACCGATATTTCGGGCGACATCACGAACACGGCCAAGGAAACAGCTGCCGATGTTTCCGTTCGGCGATTCCCCATGGGCGTACCACAGCCGCTGGATGCCTCGCGAATGTCGGGACAGGTGGTTCTCGCCCGCTACCTGACACCAACGGGTTCCAAATCCTATGAACCACCCTCAGTTCCTATTCGCCAAACTGTCATGGCGGACGTGTCTAATGGCCGCATCACTGGTTTCACCGGCGATGCGGATGATGTTGACCGCATCCGTAACCAATACTGGCGTGTCGCTAGTTTGTTTGACCTGGATCCGGACATCGTGCATTCCTTTCATGCTGGCATTCATCCTGGATCGGCCTACGCCGATGCGGTCGATGATGATCCGGACAGATGGTCAAATTCCATCTTCACAAATCCTCGAACTCTACATTTTCATACCTGTGGGAACTATCCGCCTGGCGAAATCTGCTGGATGGTGATTGATCCCACGCTCAAGGTTGACGGCAAGTCTTTATGGCGGGACGGTCGGCTGTGTGTCGATGATTTCGATCCCACGGCCCGCTGTATTGCGGACTGGCCGGAACTACGTCCCTTGTTCAGCAGCCCATCGATGGCTATTGGGTTGCCTGACGGATAGTAAGTCCGTCGTGGGGTCGGACCGGGACCAATTTCGAAACTTTTACCAGTTGCTGGATGGCATCCGCCTGACCGTCAAGCGCTGCGGCGCGGCCCCAATCCCTAACCGACTAACGAAAACATCATCGGCTATGTTGCGTTGGGGGCATACACGTGGATCGAGGGGGATCGAGTGAACCCTTGGCCGATTGGTCGGCGGTGTATGGTGCCCTTAAACAATAGCTCGGTATTGTCGTCGAATCTAAAGATTACCGAATCTGTAACGCGTACCACCATCGCTAATCCCTGTTGATCAATGGTCTTACGGGCGCAATGATCAAATATCACCATAGCGACCATGTGGATTTGTCATGCCTAAAGTTTGGAAGAAAAGCGAGGCGGCGATGGGTCGAGTGCCCAGCGATCGGGGCAACGGTACGCCGGAGGCAATTCGAACGTCAAATTCACTAGGCAGACGACGATCCGCCCCAACGGAGATGAACCGCTGATG
The DNA here is from genome assembly GCA_002378125.1 of Rhodospirillaceae bacterium UBA3470. Taxonomy (GTDB): domain Bacteria; phylum Pseudomonadota; class Alphaproteobacteria; order Rhodospirillales; family Casp-alpha2; genus UBA3470. The sequence goes on from DFRF01000038.1 coordinate 8,360, forward strand.
GGTATTTCGATGCGCTTTTTCGGGGAGAACTGTTTATGAGCCAAGTAAAACTGGGCATCGTAGGTGGCGGTGTCATCGGTCGGCGTCACGCTGGCGCCATCGCCAACGCTGATGCAGCGGTTTTGGTAGCCATCGCCGACCCAGCGCCTAGCGGTAGGCAATTGGCTGAAAATATGAATGTGCCCTTGTACTCGGATTTACAAGAACTCCTAGCCCGAGAGGCGATCGACGGTGTCATCGTGTCAACCCCCACGGAACACCACTTCAACCCGACCATAACCGCCTTGGACGGCGGTTGCCACGTGTTGGTTGAAAAACCTATCATGGCGACCTTGGAAGAGGCCGACCAGGTGGTCGTCAAGGCCGACGCATCCAACTGTCACGTGCTGGTCGGGCATCACCGGCGTTACTACGGCCTCATCCATAGGGCCCGCGAAATTATTCAATCCGGCGAGCTTGGCCAATTGGTTGCCGTCAGCGGCCAGTGGACCGTGCGCAAAGCTGATGCCTACTTCCATCCGGATTGGCGCAAGAAGTGGGAAGCTGGCCCTATTCTTACTAACCTGATCCACGAGATGGATTCGCTCCGTTACATCTGCGGCGAAGTGGAAAGTATCAGTGCCGAAGTCTCTCACGCGGTCCGTAATTGGGAGAAAGAGGACGCTGTCGCCATGATCATGCGGTTCTCCTCTGGCGCCATCGGCACCTTCATGCTGTCCGATCAGGCGACGTCGCCCTGGGCCTGGGAGCTAGGGACGGGGGAGACCGAGTTCTTTCCCCGCACGGCCCAGAACTCCATCCGCTTCATGGGCACCAAGGCGGCCTTGGATTTTCCAAACCTGACACTTTGGCACCACAACGATGATCCCCCGGATTGGAACCATCTCATCAGTCCGGACCCCCTCGAACTGAAACTGGAGGATGCTTTCTCTCTGCAGATCGCACACTTTGCCGCGGTGATCGCCGGACGTGAATCGCCGATCATCAACGCCGCCGATGGCACGCGGACGCTGCGCACGACGTTGGCCGTCTTCGAGGCGGCGAGGTCCGGTCAGCGGGTTATGGTGTGAAGGATATGCGCACCAACCGCGCCGAGGTTCGCCTTAGGCCGGCACATTTTGAAAGGGACACCAATGCGTAAGGGATTGTCATGAGTTTCAACCTGCAAAGCCAAGGCGCTATCATCACTGGCGCGGCGCGCGGCATCGGCCTGGCCGTCGCGCGGCGGTTTGCCAAATTAGGGGCGAAGGTGTCCGGGTGGGACCTGGATTGCTCCGCCATCGCGGAAGACCCGGCGTTCGTTCACCGGGCCAACGTCGATATCACCGATGAAACCGCGGTGAACGCCGCCTTTGAGGAAACTGCCGCGGCCCTTGGACAGGTTTCGATCCTGGTCGCCAATGCGGGGATCAACGGGCCGACCAAACCGACTTGGGAATATTCCCTAGAGGAATGGCAGCGGACCATCGATGTGGATCTGACGGGGGTGTTTCTATCCGTCAAACCAGCCGTCATGCATATGCGCGCTCATGATTATGGTCGGATTGTGATCATGGCGTCCGTGGCTGGGAAGGAGGGTAACAAAGGCGCTTGCGCCTACGGTGCCGCGAAAGCCGGGGTGATCGGGTTCGCCAAGAGCCTGTCGCGGGAATTGCAACCGTCAAAGGTGACCGTCAACTGCATCGCGCCGGCAATCACGGAAACGGCGCTGTTCAAGGAGATGACGCCGGAATATATCGCTGAGAAGAAAGCGCTCATTCCTATGGAGCGGTTCTGTACCCTGGAAGAGATCGCCGCCATGACTGCCTGGGTTGCGAGCCCTCTTTGTTCCTTCACCACGGGACAGGTGTTCGATGTCACTGGTGGGCGAGCGACTTTCTGAAATGCCTCAGGCTGTGCTGCCCATGGAACGGTTGGCCATTCATCAGGTGACTCTGATGCAATGCGATTTCCGTGCCTCCATCGAATGCTTTGCGCGTCATGGGGTCCGGCAGACGGCGGTTTGGCTGGATAAACTGAATGCTATCGGCACGGAAGATGGCGCGCGCATTTTAGAAGATAACGCCATGTCCGTGAACGCGTTGTGTCCAGGTGGGCTTGTATCGGGCGCGCACGCTTTAGACATGGATGCGGCCCTCGAGATGAACCGGCGCTGGTTGGATCATGCAGCGGGAATTGGCGCGGCATCTCTCGTGGTGATCACCGGAGGGCTGCCGGAAGGCGAGACGAATCTATTTGCCGTCAGGGAACGCGCATTGGAGGGATTCCACCGATTGATTGAACCCGCGCGCGCGTCCGGCGTCCGGCTCGCGTTTGAGCCCTTGCACCCCATGGTCTGTGGTGGGCGTTCCGTGATCTCTCGGGTGGCGGATGCGCTTGATTTCCTTGATGCGCTAAACGCCGATGATGTCTTTGGGCTTGCCGTCGATAGTTACGCCGTGTGGTGGGATTTGGATTTGGCTGCCTCGTTGCGTCGCGCTGGACCCCGGCTTTTGCACTTTCATGTCTCCGACTGGTTGCGTGACACCGAAGATGTCCGCTTTGACCGGGGCATGCCGGGTGACGGTGTGATCGACAACCGGAGGCTTCGCAAATGGATGGAAGACGCGGGGTTCAGGGGATCGGTCGAGGTCGAAATCTTCTCTGAGAAGAACTGGTGGAGGCGCGATCCCGACGATGTCGTCCGGACAATCCTCGACCGTCGCGCCGAATTCCTGTAGATTTTGCCGTCGCAAATTGAACCGATCCAAGTTTCTTTATGTCGCCATGTCGGTCATCATTGGTTAGTCGGAAAAGCGTTTGCCCACGAACCTAGTATTGGCTTTAACAATTGGGCTCTGGGAATTGACAGAGTTCGCGGTGTCAAATCAGTATCGAAGTGGGTAAGCCGTCGTATACTGGGCTGGATCGGCATCTGCTCTGGGGACCCGACATTTGGATATAGAAACGGAATTGATATGAGCAAACCCATCTACGTTCTGAATGGGCCCAACCTGAACCTCTTGGGCATGCGTGAGCCAGATATTTATGGCCACACCACGTTGGCCGATTTGAAAGGCATGTGCACGGCGCGCGCCGACGCGCGTGGACTGGAGATCTTTTTTGTCCAATCGAATCGCGAATATGAGATTATCGATTGGATTCACGAAGCCATCGACGGCGCCGACGGTATCATCATTAATCCGGCCGCGTTCACGCATACGTCCTTGGCGATCTTGGATGCGTTGAAGAACGTCAATTGCCCAATCATTGAGGTTCATATCTCGAACCCGCATACACGCGAAGATTTCCGACATTTCTCCTATGTTACTTATGCGGCGACTGGGACGATTGCCGGACTTGGAGTAAACGGATATCTCACCGCTATCGATGCAATAGCCGATATGCTGGCTGACGCCTAGTCCCGCACTTTTCATGGCAACGACGACACCAGCGTCCTGCGTCATTGGCTTTCCGGCTAGGCATTCCCGGTCCCCAAAACTGCACGGCTATTGGCTCGATAAGTATGGGATTAACGGCGCATATCGGATTGAAGAGGTCCCACCCGAGGCGGTCGAGGCCTTCATCTCTGACCTGGCTGGCCACGGCTATGTCGGTGCAAACGTGACCATGCCTCACAAGGATGCCGCCTTTCGCTTATCGCAACCCGATGAGAAGGCCCGCGCTATTGGCGCGGCCAACACACTCTGGCTAGATGACGGAGTGCTGCGTGCCACCAATACGGATGGCGACGGCTATGTGGCCTCCCTCGACGTGGCCGCACCCGGATGGTGCGACAAGGTCGATGATGCTTTGGTTCTGGGCGCCGGCGGGGCTAGCCGTTCGATCGTCCATGCCCTGTTGGAGTGCGGGGTTGCGAACGTCCACGTGGTCAACCGGACGGTCGCTAAGACTGAAGCCATGCGTGAGACGTTTGGAAGTGGGGTTAAACCGGCGGCATGGGATGACGTGCCCAGTCTCCTTGAACGCGCGGGGCTGCTCGTGAACACGACCTCCCTCGGCATGCACGGCCAACCCCCGTTAGAAATTGACCTGGCTCCTTTGGCAACTGACGCCATCGTCTCGGACATTGTCTACGTGCCGTTGCAAACGCCGCTCCTGGCGGCCGCGATGGCGCGTGGATTGACTACTTCAGATGGACTGGAAATGTTGCTTCATCAAGCGGTGCGTGGTTTCGAACTCTGGTTTGGTCTTCGACCGGAAGTCACGCGCGAGCAATACGATATGATGGCTGCGGATTTGGTGGACGTTTAAGGGATGCCGCTATTGGGCGCTTTCCCATCACACGCATTCAAGAGATTTCTCTTCAGGTCCATTTGAAGACCGATCACTTCTTTGATTTCGATGCCAAGGTTAAGCCGAAGCTGAACGGTAGGATCGTAAATAACTACACACTGATCGCGCACACCGCATTCTGATAACGGCTCAGAGGTGGGCGACGGCGTCCGGTCCGGCGCATATCTCGCCGCGTTCGATCTGTCGCACTACTTCGGCGATACCCTCATTGGCAGGGACGGGTAGCCCCAGTTCCGCAGCCTTCTCGACAACCAGGCCGTTGAGGTAATCAATCTCCGTGCGTCGACCCTTCTGCATGTCCTGGCCCATGGAGGGACGGTTGTCGTCGTTCCGGAAGGTTGTATTGGCCAAAAGTTTTTCTTCGCATTGCGCCATGGCGTCACTGTCGCCCTGCTCCGCCGCCATCAGGAGTTCGGGGTCGATTTTGTAGACAAGCCCGAGGTCGTAACCTAGGGCCACCCCGATGCGACCCGCTTCGCCGGCTAGGCGCACGGCAAGGCGGCGAGTGCGATCGTCGCGGTCGTTGGCGTTGCCGCCGCGTCCTGTTGCCGCAGAGACTGGGTTGCGCATGCAGTTCACCATTAGTTTTGACCACCGTTTGCCCCAGAGATTAGTAGTCACCTCGGAACTGTCGATACAGGCCAACATCTCAGACAGTTTTTCGGCCCGAGGTGTGATACGGCCGTGCACTTCCCCGACACTGAAGATCATGCGTTCCGTGCCCCCCAGCTTCACATTGCGGTTGATGTGGCCAGGTCTGTCCAGTTCCACGGCGATCGTGGATGCGATACAGCCCACCGTCTTTCCCCAACCGACGACGGAGGCCATGCGCTCCTCATTGATTCCGTTCTGCAAGGAGATGCAAAACCCGTCTGGGGTCAGGTAGTTCTTGATCATGTGGGTCGCCCAGACCGTATCGTAGGATTTTACGGCGACGAAAGCGAAATCGAAGAGACGGCCGTGGGCGGTCTTTTGAAGGTCTGTGATATGGATCGCGTTGATGGCTTGGGTGAAGCACTCAGGCTTAGTTGCGCCATCCAGGGTGAGGCCGTGCGCCCGCATGTGTTCGACGTGTTCGGGCCATGCGTCGATCAGGGTGACGTCATGACCTTCTCGGGTCAGGTATGCACCGACGTGGCCGCCGAGGGCCCCCGCGCCGACGATTGCGATTTTGTCTGTTTTCTGCGTCATGAAAATCTCTGTCTAAAAGGGTTTGTCACCGCAAATAGTGATGCGGTGCATGCGTCGGCGTTGTCCCGCATAGTCGGCCACGGCGTGATGCTGGACGCAACGGTTGTCCCACAAGGCCAATGATCCAGGTTCCCATCGGAATCGACAGGTGAATTCGGGTTGCACCGCATGTTCGCGTAGGAACGCCATGATCGGTTCCGCCTCGGCTTCGTGAAACCCTTCCAGAGTTTGCGCGTGGCTGCCGATATAGAGACCCTTCCGGCCAGTTTCCGGGTGTGTTCGGAACAAGGGATGGGCGGCTTCGGTCACAAGGTTGCCCGGGTTGCGGACCTTGTTGGCCATTTGCGTGTTTCCCTTGTAGACCTCGCGCCGGTCGACCCCATCGTTGTTCTTGAAGTTGTTGCCGACACTCCAGGTCTTCACGTCGGCCAGCATGGCCTTCATGCCTTCTGACAGCGCGTCGTAGGCGAGGTACATACTGGCGAAAAGCGTGTCGCCGCCGGCGGTAGGCGTTTCCTTGGCATAGAGCATTGTCGCCTTGGCTGGTTCCGGGTTGAACATCTGGTCCGTATGCCAAACCGATCCGAAAGTATGCGTGTCGTCTTCGGTCTTGATTATCTCCAATATGTCGGGGTAATCCACCATGCCTCTCATGAAAGGATGATGATGGATTTCCCCGAACCGGCGCGCGAAGGCGATCTGTTGTTCTGGCGAAATGTTCTGGCTGCGAAAGAAAATCACTTGATGTTGCAGCCAGGCGTCGTGGATTTCTTTGAAGACATCGTCGTCAAGGTCGCCGAGATCGACACCGCTGATTTCAGCACCCAGGGCCCCGGCGATGGGATGCGCCTCGATTTGTGCGTAACTCATGTGCTCCAACGTTCCAATTGCCCAAGGGGGACAGGTTAGCGAAATGTCTGTTCTGGGCGAAGTCCCAGAATTTCAACCAGTGAACAAAGGGGTCACTTTTTCTGAAGCTCAGCAACCTGTTCAGGGGTCAGGTAGCGGGTTTCTCTCTGGCGCAGTAGGAGATACAGGTGTGCGGTCTGCTCCAGTTCTTCCGTAGCGTAAACGGCATCGGCTAGCGAATTTCCGGCCACCACGGGCCCGTGGTTAGCCAATAGGAGCGCATGATGGTCCGGGGCGAGTTCCCGGACCGCGTCGGCGAGATCCAGGCTGCCCGGTGGGAAATAGGGAACCAACGGGAGCGTGCCGACCTTCATGGCGTAATAAGCGGTGATCGGCGGGAGAACATTCGCCGGGTCAACGTCGTCACAACAACTGACTGCGACCGAGTAGGTGGAATGCAAATGCACGATCGCGCCGCTGTTCGGGCGTTCGTCGTACATGGCCATGTGCAGGAAGTTCTCACGGGTCGGTTCGTCGCCCGAGATATGGTTGCCGTCAGCATCAAGCTTTGACAGCCGAGCTGGGTCCAGGTTTCCCATGGTCGAGCCCGTGGGCGTCATCAGCCAACCGTCTTCAATCCGAACGCTGATATTGCCCGACGCCCCGAAGGTGAGACTGCGTTCGTAGATCGATACGGCGAAGCGGACGATCTCGTCGCGGGCGTCGGTTTCCAGGCTCATGGTAGCATGGCCAAAGACTTCATAAAGAAGTCAGGCGCGCCGAAATTCCCGGATTTTAGGGCCAGGGCCATGTGCGGCTCATTGAGAGTTTCGGTCCAGGGCACGCCCGGATCGATTTCCGGCCCGATCCGCAGGCCCGTGATGCCCAACGCTTGTACCACGGCGCCCGAGGTCTCGCCGCCGGCAACGACCAGCCGGCGAACGCCGCGATCTACCAGGCCCTGCGCAATGGCTCCCATGGTGTCCTCCACTAGGTCGCCGGCTTCGTCGCGGCCGAGCTTGTCTTGTGCCTTCGCGACTGCGTCGGGGTCGGCGGAGGAATAGATTAGCACTGGCGCGTCTGCGGTCTGACTGTCAACCCAAGCAAGCGCATCGGCAGCGCCACGTTCCGGCGTGTCGGCGAAGCTGAGGGGGTCCAGGCTAAGGCTCGGCCAATGATCCTGAGCGGCAACGATCTGACTGCGAGTGGCGATGGAGCAACTACCAGCCAGAACCGCCGATCGGCCGTTTGTCGGCGGCAAGGTGGGATCTGTGCTGCCGGACATCTCACCGGTGCGACGGAAATTCTCGGGTAGACCAAGGGCGATACCCGATGCACCTGTGACCAGTTTCACGCTGGCGAGGGCTTCTCCGATACTCATCAGGTCGGCGTCGTTGATAGCGTCAACGATGGCATGGCGGTAGCCTGCCTCTTGGAGTTCGTCAAATCGTGCTCGGATTGCAGCGCTGCCTTGATTCACTGCATTCATGTCTATTAAGCCCACCTGGTGCGGGGTCTGGCGTGACAAGACTCGGACCAGATTGGCGTCGGTCATGGGTGTCAGGGGGTGGTTCTTCATGCCCGACTCGCTAAGGAGGACGTCGTCTACGTAGAGATAGCCCTTGTAGATGGTTCGGCCGTTTTTTGGAAAAGCGGGGCAGGCAATGGTAAAGTTCGTATCCAATGCGTCCATCAAAGCATCCGCCACGGGGCCGATATTACCATAATCAGTAGAATCGAAAGTTGAGCAGTATTTGAAAATGATCTGTTCCGCGCCTTGGTCCTGCAGCCATGTAAGCGCGGCCAAGGAATCAGCAACCGCCTCTTTGGGGGGATTGGCACGGGATTTCAGCGCCACCACCACGGCGCGGGCGTCACCAGGATCAAAACTGTCGGCGGGTACGCCGATCGCCTGAACCGTCGGCATGCCTTGTCCGACCAGGGTGCTTGCCAGGTCAGTCGCACCCGTGAAATCGTCGGCGATGGCGCCCATTAGAATGCTCATGGAAAATCACCTCGGTCTCACGCCTACCGCCACGCATCGAGCCAAGCAAGGCCATCTTGCGTTGCGCCGGCGGGCATGTATTCGCAGCCGATCCATCCGTCATAAGCGCTCGCGTTAATATAGTCGAAGATGAAGGGGTAGTTGATTTCGCCATCATCCGGTTCGTGCCGCCCTTGGACACTAGAAACTTGAATATGGCCAATATCATCAAGGTACAGGTCAAAGTTGCGGATCAGGTCCCCGTCCATGATCTGCACATGGTAAAAATCAAACTGCAGTCCGATGTTAGGCCGGCCCACGGCCTGTGCCACGCGTGCTGCATCCGAAATATGGGGTAAGAAGTAGCCAGGCACATCCTGGCTGTTCAGGGCTTCCAGCACAATCGTGATCCCGGCATCGGCACACAGGTCCGCGGCCGCGATGAGGTTTTCAACGAAGGTCTCGAACATCTGTTCCGTATTGGCGTTAGAAACCACAATACCGGCCATGGCGTGCAGTGTCTTGCAACCGGTGACCTCGGCGTAGGTGAGTGCTTTCTCCACACTGGCCTTGAACTCATCCTCGCGCCCGGGCAGCGCGCCGAGCCCCCGCTCACCGGCTTCCCAATCACCAGGCGGTAAATTAAATAGCGCCAGCGTTAGTCCATTGTCGCGGACCCGTTGGCCCACGTCATGGGCCGGGAAATCGTACGGGAATAGGAACTCAACACCATTGAAACCGGCATCACGGGCAGCGTCGAAGCGCTTCAGAAAGGGCACTTCGTCGAACATCATGGTCAAATTAGCGGCAAATTTTAGCATCTGCGAAGTGTCCTTCATATGACCGCCATGGGCAATCCCTGAGGCGACCAATCCCTGCCCACAAAAAGCGTTTAAAATTAGGGGAACCTGTCGGTGGAAACCAAATTTTCTCGTACGTTGTGGTGGTCATCGTTAGCAGCATCGTGAAGCTCAACCAGCATGGTCGAGCAAAACGCAATGCCCAACTCGTTAAGGACGATCCCTTGGGTCGCTTACCCTACTCGGCGGCGGCGCGGGCATCCGCGCCGGCAAGGAACGAGGTCATGAGGGCGCGGTGACGGGTCTCGGCGACCTGACGGTTTTGCTCCCAAACATGGCCAAATCCGCGGACCGAAAGGGGAAGCCCGGCGATATCGATGGCAAGTTCGTGATTCTCGATGTTCAGGCCATCGATGACATGTTGAAGCGTGGCTATGTAATCATCACGGTGCGCGCGTTCGGCCTTTCTCTCTTCCGTCCGGCCAAAGATGTCGAAGGGCGTGCCTCGCAGCGATTTCAGGCTGGCCAAAATCTTGAACGCGGTGAACATCCGGGGGCCGTATTCCTTTTTACGTAGAAGGCCTGTGGTCGGGTCCCGTTCCGCAAACAAGGGTGGTGCTAGATGGAAGGTCAGTTCGGCACCGTCCGCGAACTGGTCGCGGACGGCTTTTTCGAAACGTCCGTCCGTGTAGAGGCGCGCCACTTCGTATTCGTCCTTGATTGCCATCACCTTGTAGAGCGCCTTCGCTACGGTTTCGCGAAGCGCCGTGGCACCTGGAGCGGCGGCCTCTTCTGCGGCTGCGACGTCAGCAATGAGATCTGCATAGGTCTTCGCGTAGGCGGCGTTGTGGTAGGCGGTCAAATCCGCTTCGCGGCGTTCAATGAAAGCCATGTCGTCTTCAGACGCTCCGAGTGCAGGCGAGGTTCGGTGCACGGCCGTTGTCAGCACGGCGCGGACGGCCGCGGCGTCATGCGCGGCGCGGCGTCCCCATAATAGGGCACGTTTGTTAAATTCGGGTGCGACGCCGTTGAGCTCAATGGCCGCATGCAGCGCATCAACCGTCAGCGGCAGCAATCCCTTCTGTAGGGCATATCCGACTAAAAAGAGATTGGCACCGATCGTATCGCCCATGAGGTCACGGGCTAAAGCCGTTGCTTCGATGAATTCGACCTGGGTGTCGTCCGGGGCCGTTGCCACGCCGTCGACGGCAAGATGGATCGCTTTGTGGAGGCGACGCTCAGGGAAATTCAGATCTGGGTCGCGCGTGAAATCCGCCGTCATTGTTTTCTGACCGTTGATGACGGCGCGCGTGCGGCCGGCCTGCAATTTCGAAAGGCTCTCATAGCTGCAGCTGGTGACCATGTCACAGCCCAACATAGCGTTCGCGCCACCGGCGGCGATACGCACCGCGTGAAGTTTCTCCGGATCATCACAGACCCGTACATGGCTGAAGACGGCTCCGTTCTTTTGTGCTAAACCCGCCATGTCGAGAACCGTTACGCCCTTTTCCATCATATGCGCAGCCATGGCCAAGAGCGCTGATATCGTGACGATGCCCGTCCCGCCCACGCCGGCGATCACGATCGAATAAGGATCCGCGGATTCCGCTACGGGGGCATCCGGAAGGGCTGGGAAAGGGATTTCTCCGGCGCCAGGGTCTGCGGATTTCGGTTTTCGAGGCTCCGCGCCATGTACTGTCACAAAGCTGGGACAGAACCCTTCGATACAGGTGAAGTCTTTGTTGCAGGCGGATTGGTCGATGGCGCGTTTGCGACCCAATTCCGTCTCCTTCGGCGTGATGGAGACGCAATTCGAGGCGGTACCGCAATCGCCGCAGCCTTCGCACACGAGTTCATTAATAAAGGCGCGTTTAGCCGGATTGGGAAAGGTGCCTCGTTTACGCCGGCGGCGTTTCTCCGCGGCGCAGGTCTGATCGTAGATGATCACCGAAACGCCGGGCCGTTTCCTGAAATCGCGCTGCAGGGAATCCAGATCGCGTCGGTGGTGGAAGGTCACGCCCGACGCCCACTGAGTGCCCATGGGGTACTTGTCTGGCTCATCGGAAGCGACCGCAATGTGTTTGACGCCTTCCGCCGCCACTTGGCGCGTGATTATCGCGGGGTCCAGCGGCCCGTCCATTGATTGTCCGCCGGTCATGGCAACGGCGTCGTTGTAGAGAACCTTATAGGTAATGTTGACGCCGGACGCGACAGCGGCGCGTATGGCCAGGATGCCCGAATGGAAATAAGTTCCGTCGCCAATATTGACGAACATGTGGTCGCGGTTGATGAATGGCGCTTGGCCTATCCAATTGGTACCCTCGGCACCCATATGGGTAAAGGTTTCAGTCTCTCGGTCCATCCAGATGGCCATATAGTGGCAGCCGATGCCGGCTGCCGCCTTGGATCCCTCGGGGACCTTTGTCGATGAGTTGTGCGGGCAGCCGGAGCAGAAGTAGGGGATGCGCGTGATATCTGTATCCAGCTTCTCCAGATTACCTTCCTTGTCGTTCAGAAAGCCGAGGCGCGAAATGATTGAATCCGATGTGCCGTAACTGCGTAGCCGGCTGGCAATTACCCGTGCGACCCCGGCGGGGGTCAGTTCGCCGGCGCTCGGCAAGATCCATTCGCCGGTTTCGTCGAACTTTCCGATGACCCGGGGGCGGATGTTGTTGTGCCAGTTATAGAGTTGCTCTTTCACCTGGTTCTCGATGACGGCGCGCTTTTCCTCGATGATCAGCACCTCTTCGAGGCCTTCGCAGAACTTGCGGACGATTTCCTTTTCCAGTGGCCACGGCATGCCGACCTTGAGCAACCGGAGCCCTAACCGATCCGCTTCCGCCGCGTCGATACCCAGATCGTCCAGCGCTTGCAGAGTGTCGAGGTATGATTTGCCTGTAGAGATGATCCCAAAACGCGGCTTCGCGCTGTCCATTGTGATCTTGTTGATACTGTTGGCCCGGGCGAACGCGAGCGCCGCGTTAATCTTGTATTTGTGTAGGCGCATCTCCGCATCCATGGGTTGGTCGGGCCAACGGATGTGGAGCCCATCCGCGGGCATCTCGAAATCCGTAGGGGTGACGATCTCGATGCGGTGCGGATTGACAGCGACCGAGGCAGAACTGTCGATATTGTCGGTGATGCATTTCATGCCTACCCAGCAACCGGAATAGCGGGACATGGCCCAGCCCAGGATGCCGTAATCCAAAACTTCCTGAGTGTTGGCGGGATGGAGTAGCGGGATTTGTGCATCGATCAGCGCGTGTTCCGACTGACTTGGTACCGTTGAGGATTTGCACGACGGATCGTCACCGGCCAATACCAGCACGCCGCCGTTCGGGGACGTTCCCGCCATGTTAGCATGCCGAAACACGTCGCCCGAGCGATCTACGCCTGGGCCCTTCCCGTACCACATGCCGTAGACGCCATCGTACTTGGCAAGGTCTTGGTCAAGGTTGGCTTGTTGCGAGCCCCAGATGGCCGTGGCGGCCAAGTCCTCATTCACGCCCGGATGAAATTTGACATGGTGCGCGTTTAAGTGTCTGGCGGCGGCACCGAACTCTTTGTCCATGCCGCCAAGCGGCGATCCTCGGTAGCCGGTGACGTATCCCGCTGTATTCAGGCCGGCGGCTACGTCACGGCTGTGCTGCATCAGCGTTAGGCGAACGAGCGCCTGCGTGCCGTTCAGATAGATGCGGCCATCTTCCTTCGTAAACTTATCGTCCAGCGAAACCTTAAGCAGTGTCATATGCCCTCCTACATAAAATGTAGTATGTGGGAGTGAGCGGGACAATCAGGCCGCGTGTCATTGCTTGAAATTCGCAAGGATCATGCGGCCTGCCGCCCTCTTTTTTTAATGGCATCCCCCGCCCCATGGCCAGGAAATGAAATAAAGTTTCGGGTTGGATGATTAGTTTTGGGGGCGATCTCCGAAAATTTTGCTTTACGGTATGGAACTAGCAGGTGCTTTCTGCCAATGAAAAGGTTATAGGAGAACCGCTTTGACAGAGAGGGGCTCCATGTCTGTCCTGATTACCGGGGTTGCTGGATTTATCGGATTCCACCTCGCAGAAACTTTATTGGATCAAGGCCGGCGAGTCGTTGGGGTCGACAATCTGAACGACTATTACGATCCGGAATTGAAGAATGAACGTCTGGCTCGCCTTAAGGGCCGAAATGGCTTCGTCTTTCACAAATTGGATGTATCGGACCGGGTCAAGATCGAGGCGCTGGCCGCCGAATATCAGGACCTGACCGGGATTGTTCATTTGGCGGCGCAGGCGGGGGTCCGCTACTCGTTGGTGAACCCGTACGCTTACACGCAGGCGAATGTGGAGGCGCACTTGGTTCTCCTGGAGGCGGCGCGACGGTTGCCTGTTTTGAAACACTTTGTCTATGCGTCGTCGTCGTCAGTCTATGGCGCTAACACGAACCTGCCGTTCTCCGTCGATGACCGAACAGATAACCCCGTGTCTCTTTATGGCGCCACCAAGAAAACCATGGAGGTGATGAGCGAATCCTATGCCCGCATGTGGGGCCTGCCTTTGACGGGCTTGCGGTTCTTCACGGTCTATGGCCCGTGGGGACGCCCAGACATGGCCGCGTTCATTTTCCTCAAGAAGATACTTGCTGGCGAGGCCGTTCCGGTTTTTAACAACGGCGACATGCAGCGCGACTTCACATATGTCGATGACATTGTCGCGGGTGTCATTGCCTGTCTAGATCGGCCGCCCGGGACAACGGACGACATGCCATCTCACCGAATCTACAATATCGGCAACAACAAGTCTGAATCTCTGATGCGTTTTATATCGATTATCGAAGAGACCCTTGGGATTAAAGCGGAAATTGAGTTCTTGCCCATGCAGCCCGGCGACGTTCAATCAACTTACGCCGATATCGAAGCGACGACGCGGGACTTTGGGTTTATGCCGTCGACGCCCATTGATGTGGGTTTGCCGAAACTGATCGAGTGGTATCGCGACTACTACGGTGTCTAGGTCATGAATGGTGTCCCATTCCGGGATGTATTTTGGCTGATCACTCTAGCGCTCGTATGGGGGTCCTCTTTTGCTGCCATTAAGGCCGCCGTGGAAACCATGCCGCCCATGACCATGGTCGCTGTTCGGACGGTCATCGCACTTTGTGTTTTGCTGCCCATCATGATTACCCAACGTGCGCGTCTGCCCAGGGACATCAAAAGTTGGTATATGGGGTTTGTGCTGGGTGTTTTCGGGTTGGCGTTGCCTTTCTTCCTTATTGGATGGGGCGAGGAACGGGTGGCAAGTGGACAGGCGGCCATTCTCATGGCGGCCATGCCTATTGCGACTATCGCCCTAGCTCATTTTTTCGCCCGCGGTGATCAGTTCCACTGGCGCAAACTAGTTGGTATCGTTCTGGGGTTTTCTGGGGTTCTGGTCCTAGTTGGTCCGGAGGCGGTCAAGGGTCTGGGCGGCCAAATTTGGCACCAAATTGCAATCGCCGGAGCCGCAATTTGTTACGCCATCAATGCCATCGTCACGAGAAACCTCCCGTCTGGTGGGACGTTAATTGGGCGGGCTGTTATGGTCATGGCATGCGGTGTGGCGATCTCGATACCCTTGGCGATTCTGCTCGACGGCGCCACAGCCGTGTTCGATGCGAGTGCAGAAAGTATTTGGATAACACTTTATTTGGGCGTATTGCCGACAGGGTTAGCTACACTGATCTACTTCTATATTGTTGAGGCCCGCGGCCCGTCGTTCTTTTCCTTTGTGAATTACCTCAACCCCGTATTTGGGGTTTTGTGGGGGGCATTTCTGCTCAGTGAGATCGTGCATCTGGAAGCTGTTTTGGCATTGGCCACCATTCTTGTCGGGGTTGCCATATCCAGCTGGGCGCCGAAAACAAAGCTTTGAGCAGCGAGACAGGTGGGTCAACTGAATATCGTGTTAAAAGCCGGCGGCAGCCGGGCATCGTGGTGGAAAGAGCACCTGTTTAACTTGCTTCCCGAGGCCAAGCTCTACTTAACCGGCGAAGAAATGAACCGCGACGACATAGACTGTGCTGTTGTTTGGAAGCCGGAACCGGGCTGGCTTAAAACCTTTAAAAACCTGAAATGCATTGTTTCCATTGGGGCGGGTATTGATCATGTTCTTTGTGATCCGGGACTTCCAGTCCATCTGCCAATCATCCGCACGACAAGTTCGGACCTAAAAGTCCGCATGCGCGAATATGTGACCTTACATGTGCTGCGTTTGCATAGACGCCTTCAGGAGGTGACCGCCGCGCAGATGTTTCGGGAGTGGCGTTAGATTATCGAACCGCCAGCCCACGAGCGGCGGGTCGGGATCATGGTAGTGGGCAACTTGGGTGCAGACTGCGCCTCGACCCTCGCGGCGATCGGCTTTGATGTCGCCGGCTGGGACCGCTCGGAGAAAACTATCGACCGGGTTGCCTGCTTCGCAGGTGAAGCGGCACGGAACGCTTTTCTCGAACGAACCGATATTCTGGTTTGCATGCTACCCCTGACGCCAGAAACGAAAGGTATTTTGAACGAGGATCTATTCGACCGGCTGCCCGATGGGGCGGCGGTAATCAGCGTTGCCCGCGGCCAGCATCTGGTTGATGAAGATTTGCTGGCGGCCCTGGACTGCGGCAAGATGTGCGGCGCAACCCTTGATGTGTTCCATACGGAGCCATTACCGCATTACTACCCCTTTTGGAACACCCAAAAGTCTTGGTGACGCCGCATATCGCCAGCCTCATCGACCCCATTGCGGGTGGCAAACGGATCGCCGAAAACATCAAAAAGTTTGAAGCGAGGAAGCCCATCGTCGATCTGGTTCCCCAGGGTCGGGGATACCGAAGGGTCTTGTCTAGGCCCGGACGCTGACCTGACCAGAGGCGGTTTCTTCCAGGTTGAGCGGTTGCTCGGCGACAGCGCCGGCGACCGGGTTGGCCTTGTCGCCACAACCTTGGGTGTGACCGCTCGCCGGATCGCGGAAGACGCCCGACGGACAAGAATAGAGCTTGGGGAACACAAGGTTCTGGGCGACCTCAAGATCAAAGGTGCGTCCTAGGGCGGCCAGCACTTCATCGCCAGCGGCCGGATCAACTCGGATCGACGCCCGCCCGCCGGCGTCGATCCGTGGTGTGTTAAAGGCCTCTTCCAAGGACATGTCGTAGTCCAGCATGTAGGCGGCCACCTGCATGGTGCAGGGCACGATGTGGTTGGCTCCCGATGCGCCCACCGCAAAGATCGCCTCATCGTCACGGACGCAGACCGTAGGGCACATGTTGGACGCGTTGATGCGCTTTCCGCCCACCATGGAGGTTGGATAACCGGGCCGTGGGTCGAAATAGGAAACCGCGTTATTCATCAGTACGCCCGACGACGGCAACACCACTTTGGAGCCGAACCGGTTCAGCAACGTGTAGGTGAGCGCAACCATATTGCCATCCGCGTCCACGGCGCTCATGTGAGAGGTGCTCCCGGTCTCCGGGAGGCGGCCAAGCCGGCGTTCATGATTATCGAACGCCTGGTTTAGGGCTTTCGCGTAAATCTCATAGGTATGGGCTCCAAACGGCCGCGACGGGTCCAAGTGTTTGGTGACGAAATCGAAGGCTTCGCTCAGACGCTGGCCGCCACTGTTTTCGCTGGGGGTGTATAGGATAGCGCCACGGTGATCGTGGGCCAGCGGCGTCAGAAACTGTGGATGGTACGCGGCAAAGTCGTCGACGGTTATGCGGCTGCCACCATCGTGCAGATCCTTTGCCATGGCGGTTGCGATCGCGCCTTTGTAGAAGGCGTCCGGTCCTTCATCGGCAAGTATCCGCAGAGTTGCTCCGAGATTGCCAAGGTTGAGAAATTGTTCCGGTTGTGCTGGCGCGCCACCGGGCAAATAAACCGCGGCACTGGTCGGGAACCGCGCCAGTTCTCCAGCCTCCAGGCCGATTTGTAGTGTAGCGAACCAGTCCACGGGCAAGCCTCGCTCTGCCAACTGGATCGCCGCCGAAAGCAAGGAGTCGAAGCCGAGATGCCCATGTGCCTGGGCCGCCGCCGAAAGGCCTGCGACGGCGCCTGGAACGGTGATCGATTTGTAGCCGACAACATTAGCGTTACCAGCAACCCCCGGAAAGCCCATGATGGCATTTGGAACACTGGGGTCGAGGGGATAGTCGGTGGTGTCGATGGCGTTAGGCAGGATCCCTTGGAAATCGATCGCGACGGCGCGTCTTTCGTCGGCTAGCCAGATCACGATATACCCGCTTCCACCCATGCCGCACATCCATGGCTCTACGGCATTCAATGCGAAGGCGCAGGCAATCGCAGCATCAACAGCGTTTCCGCCTCGCGACAAGGCATCCGCCCCGGCCGCCGCGGCCATCCAGTTTTGCGCAGCAACGACGCCCCGCTCTGAAGAAACTGCACGCTTGCGGACCTGCCATTGTTCGACATTGCGGTTCATTTTTTACTCCTCGTTGTCGATATGATGGACTGTGTTTTATCGTGATCACCTGGAGATGCAATGCGGTGGTGTCATTGCCTGGAGGGCGCGCGGGGATGGCATTGACCTGTATTTGGCGTTTCACCGTCTTCTCGAATTTGAGTAGACCGGCCTCGTTGCCTTTGCCGCTTTAGTCGTGTTCCAGACCGAATCACGTGTCTCGCGCCACCGCCCTCTGGACCATGAGGAATATGCTCGTTAGACCGAATTCTGTGAGTTTGACTATTCACGAGAATTACCTCGTTAGAGTTATCTTCTGCGGTAACTTTTGAGGGTTCTTAGATTTTGATACGGATGCTAAAGAAAGCATAATGGATTAGCAGCGCTTGTATTGACCTCGGGGCCAAGTTTTGACATTGGGGTTAAGGCATTGCGAGAGGATAGGGGCTTGTCGGAACGCGCGAAGAAGTCGGCGACGGTCGTCGGGGCTGGAATGGTGGGCGTTTGCTGTGCACTCTATCTCCAGAACGAAGGTTACGAAGTCACCGTGATCGACTTGAATGGTCCGGGTGAAGAGACCTCGTCGGGAAACTTGGGTGGGTTCGGGGTCGCCTCGTGTCCACCGGCCGCCATGCCTGGAATTATCAAAAAGGTGCCAGACATGCTGTTCAAAGAAACGGCGCCACTTAAACTTCGCTGGGGACATGTGGTGACGGCGTTGCCCTGGTTCATCCGATTCATCGCCCAATCGAGCCGCTCAAACGTCGAAGCGAATGCCCGGGCGCGGCAAAGCCTTCTCGACAAGGTACATGAGGCGATGGATCCACTGATTGCGGAGGCAGGCGCCCAGGACTTGATGAACTCGGCAGGTCTCATGTTCACTTTCGAGAGCGAGGCGGCCTTCCAAAAGTCTACCTACGCCTTCGATTTGCGCAAGCGCAACGGGGTGGAACTTGATCTTTTAAATGGCAACGAAGCTCGCCAGGTGGAGCCCAATCTTTCAGAAAATGTCGTTCGCGCATATCGGGTTGCGAACTTTTCTAATACGGCCGACCCACTTCGGCTCGTGCAAGCTCTGGCGCAACTATTCTTGGCACGGGGCGGCATACATCACCGCGCCGAGGTTCGTGGTTTCAGAGTTGGTTCGGAAGGGGTTGATGCCGTTTTGACGGACACAAGTGAAATGCCAGTGGAGGTTTTAGTATTGGCAGCCGGCGTGTGGTCGCGACCTTTGGCAAAACAGTTGGGCACTTCCGTCCCCCTTGAGGCGGAGCGCGGATATCACACCCATTTCCTTGGTTCTCAAGTGGCCATGACCGGCGCGATCATGTCTGTCGAACGCCATGTGGCGGTGACGCCTATGCTGGAGGGTATTCGCGTTGGCGGCATGGCT
>DFRF01000207.1 GCA_002378125.1 Rhodospirillaceae bacterium UBA3470
TACCCATCGTCCTGCTGTTGATTGCTTTCACTGCATTGGGCAGCGCCTATACGGCTGAGTTCGCCTACAGCCTAGAGCCCTGCGTGCTCTGTATCTATCAGCGAATTCCCTTTGCGGTGATTGGGGTTCTGGGCGTGCTCGCCTATCTATTAGAAGGTCGGATGGCGATGGTGGTCCTTACCGCCCTGGCAGGCATCGTTCTATTAATCGGCGCCGGCCTCGCCTCCTATCACGTGGGTGTAGAACAGCACTGGTGGGCGTCGGTGGCGTCATGCAGTGGCGCGTCGGACCAGGCCCTGAGCATGAAAGAATTCCAGGCCCTCTTGCAGCAGGAGCCGGAAAAAGCCTGTGACGAGGTGGATTGGACCATGTTCGGTATTTCCATGGCTACTTACAATGTAGCCTTCTCTGGCGTTCTAGGTCTGGGCGGGCTCTGGGCGGCGATAAAGATGAGGGCCGCGTGATGTCCATTGATACCACAGATCCGAAACCCGTTAACGGTCCAGACCGGCTACCCGGCGATCCAAGCAAGGAAGAGTATGTGGAACGCTTGATCCGCGTGGATCACGCTGGCGAATACGGTGCTGTGCGCATTTACGAGGGCCAGCTGGCAATTCTCGGCAAGAAACCCTCTGGACCGATAGTCCAACACATGCTGGAGCAGGAAAAGGCGCACCTGGCGACCTTTGATAAATTGATCAACGAACGGCGCGTCCGTCCGACGGCGCTGATGCCGCTCTGGCACGTGGCGGGATTTGCCCTGGGCGCAGCGACGGCCATGATGGGGGAGAGGGCCGCCATGGCCTGCACGGTCGGCGTCGAGGAAGCAATCGACGAACACTACCAAAGTCAGATCGAGGCCCTAGAACCCTACTCGGATGAGGCCAATCTGAGAGAGACCTGCGTCAAGTTCCGCAAGGAAGAACTGGAGCACCGCGACACGGGACTGGACCACGGCGCCAAACAGGTGCCGGGCTACGAGGTTCTGACCGGCGCCATCAAGGCCGGCTCAAAACTCGCCATCTGGCTATCAAAACGGATCTAGCGCTTTCGCTTTTTCACCAGGCTGGTGATGATGCCCCGGAAAGTTCGAATTTCCTGCTCCGTGAACCGGGCCCGCTGCAGGACATTGCGGATATTGCGGACCATGATCGGCTTTTTTTCACGCACGCGAAAAAAGCCGCTGTCATCCAACTCCGTTTCCAGATGGTCGAACAGGCCCTGCAACTCCGATTTGGTTGCCAGGCGGGTTTCCTTTGGGACGGCAAGGACGGCGTCCTCGGTTTCGTCACCCAATTGGAACCATTCATAGCCCAGGACAAACACCGCCTGGGCCAGGTTCAAGGACGTGAAAGCCGGGTTTAAGGGAACCTTCAAGATGGCGTTGGCCAGCGCCACGTCATCGTTCTTCAGGCCCTTGGCCTCCTTGCCAAACAGCACGCCAGAACGTACGCAGCCGGTTTCATCTGCCTTCATCCGGGCAACGGCCTCGCACGGGGTCACCACCTCCATAGTCATATCGCGCGGCCTAGCCGTTGTGGCGTAGACCATTTGCAAATCGGCAATGGCCGCCTCGGTCGTGTCGTAGACACGCACGCCCTCGATAATCGCCGTCGCCCCAGCGGCCGCCGCCTCAGCGTGGCGGTTCGGCCATTCATCGCGCGGATTGACCAGGCGCATGTCCGTGAGACCGCAGTTCATCATTGCCCGCGCGGCCATGCCGATGTTTTCACCTAACTGGGGTTCAATCAAAATCACCGCCGGCCCCCCCGCCAGCGCGCCGTCGGGCGTCATGGTGCGATCTGTCCCTGCCACGCTCTTAGGCCGCGACGGCGTCGACACCGTCGTGGAACAGCTTGAAGATGATACTGTCACGAAGTGCATTGTAGGAGGCGTCGATGATGTTGGTGGAGACCCCGACGGTAGACCAGTGCTCACCGTGGCCGTCGGTGGATTCAATCATCACCCTGGTTACGGCGCGGGTCCCGTCACCGGGAGTGAGTATGCGCACCTTGTAGTCTACCAGGTGCAGGTTCTCCAGTGCCGGGTAACGTGATACCAAAACCTTCCGCATAGCCGCGTCCAGTGCGTTCACCGGGCCATTGCCCTCGGCCACGGTCATGAACGGCTCGCCGCCCACTTCCAACTTCACGGTGGCTTCTGACAAGGTGATAAGTGCCCCTTGGGAATTCCAGCGCCGCTCGTCGATGACGCGAAAATGCGTACAGTGAAAATAGTCGGGAACGGTACCGAGGGTGCGACGGGCCAGAAGTTCGAAACTGGCTTCGGCACCGTCGTAGGCGTAACCGTTGAATTCTTGTTCCTTAACCAATTCCACAAGGCGACCAACGGACGGGTTTTTCGAATCTATCTCAACGCCAATGTCACGAAAGCGCGACAGAATGTTTGATCGGCCAGATTGGTCGGAGACAACAATGTGGCGCTGGTTGCCCACCAGATGCGGTTCCACGTGTTCGTAGGTTTCTGGATCCTTCTCCACGGCGGACGCATGAAGGCCACCTTTGTGGGCAAAGGCCGATTCGCCGACGTAGGGTGCATGACGGTCCGGCTGGCGGTTCAACCGTTCGTCCAACATCCGCGAGATCTGTGTCAGCTTCGGCAGGTCGTCGTTCCGGATATTGGTCTCGTATCCCATCTTCAGCATGAGGGTTGGAATTATGCTAACCAAGTTGGCGTTACCGCAGCGCTCTCCCAATCCGTTGATGGTGCCCTGTACCTGGCGCGCCCCGGCGCGAATGCCCGCGAGCGAGTTGGCCACCGCGTTGCCCGTGTCGTTGTGGAAGTGGATCCCAACCTTGTTGCCAGGAATCTCTTTGCAAACAGCGCTGACGATGTCTTCCACTTCGTGCGGCAGCGTGCCGCCGTTGGTATCGCATAGGATTACCCAGCGCGCGCCGTTGTCGACGGCAGCCTTCAGGCATTCTAACGCGAACGCTGGGTTCGCCTTGAAGCCGTCGAAGAAGTGTTCCGCATCGAACATGACCTCGCAAGTCTGTTTCGTGGCGTGGCGCACGCTGTCAGCGACCATGCGCACATTCTCCTCACGCTCGATCTCAAGGGCGACGTCGACGTGGTAGTCCCAAGTCTTGCCGACCATGACCACGCAGTCGGCCTCAGTGGACAGGATCGCGGTCAGCCCTGGGTCATTGTCAGCGCTGCGACCGGGCCGGCGCGTCATTCCGAAGGCGGCGATCTTGGACCGCTTCAATTCTGGCAGTTCGGCGAAGAAGGCGTCGTCGGTGGGGTTGGCGCCGGGCCAGCCGCCTTCGACATAATCAATGCCGAGCTCATTGAGTTCGCGTGCGATCATCGCCTTGTCGGCAGGGTTGAAATCCACCCCCTGGGTCTGCGCGCCGTCGCGTAGCGTGGTGTCAAACAAATAGATTCGGTTTTCGATTAAGGTTTCGATCATGACAAAAAATTCTCATCGATGGTGTGATAGCGAATAGACAACAGGCGTCCCGGTCCCCTAAATGGAGGCCGGGCCCGTAATTCGCCGAGTAGTCGACACCGTCTTGAAATCAATTTTGATCATGAAAGCGCATGATACCTTCACCGCTTCGGCGGTCAAGCATGACCGGCGTAAACCATGGACCACGCGCATTCATTTAGGTCCAAAAAAGTTAAGTTTTGGATACTTGGCGTTTCTCATAGCGCGCATTGGTTTAGGCATGAAAGGAGTTTGGGAGTACATCTGAAAGATGAAAAACACTCCATCAAGCTAGGATATCAAGTCGGTCCAGCCGCAGGTCGACGAACTTCTTGATATGGGTGAATTCACCAGTATTGGGGTTGATCTTGCCCTTCGCCCCGATGTCGCCGCTTGGCCCGCCACCAAACACGCCATTCAAGAGCCCGAGTACGCCGACCCGATAGACATCGTCGAACTTATGCACCTGAACGGTCGGGTGGTTGGCAAGCTGCTCGTTGCAATCGATGCGCATGTTGATCAGCTTTGTGATGGCTTTCGGATCTCGCTCTAGAACGTCGTTTAGGAGGTCCACCGCCGTACTGATGGGGTCGCTCATGACAGCTCCGCGTTGTAGTTGGCTCATTCACGGAACCTATCGCATTCCCTCGGCCCATGGTAGATTTCACCATGCCGAGTGAAATCATCCTCCTGACCGGCGATGCAGAGATGCCGCATCTGGAGAGCATTCTCCATCGCCACAATCCCGGCCTCAAAACCGTCCATGCCCGCGACCGGCGCGAACTCCTGGATGCTTGTCCGGCGGACGGGAACGGCGCCCGACGTCTGATCGCCTTCTGCACGTCGGTGATCGTGCCGGCGGAGGTTCTCGACGCAGTCATGGCGCCGGCCTACAACTTCCATCCCGGGCCTCCC
>DFRF01000162.1 GCA_002378125.1 Rhodospirillaceae bacterium UBA3470
GATCGATGCCGTGGACGGCTGGGAACTGGAACGCACCATTGAGATCGCCATGGATGCTCTGCGCTGCCCGCCGGCCGATTCCCCCATCGATAAGCTGTCGGGCGGAGAGCGACGCCGGGTCGCCCTTTGCCGCCTCTTACTGCAGAAACCGGAAATGCTTCTGTTGGACGAACCAACCAACCATTTGGATGCGGAATCGGTGGCCTGGCTGGAACGTCACTTGCGTGAATATGACGGCACCGTCCTAATGGTCACTCACGACCGTTACTTCCTGGATAATGTGACCGGATGGATTCTCGAGCTGGACCGAGGTCGTGGGGTTCCCTACGAGGGCAATTACTCCGCCTGGCTGGAACAGAAACAGAAACGTCTCGCACAGGAAGACCGCGAAGAATCGGCGCGCCAACGGACCCTGGCCCAAGAACTGGACTGGATCAGGCAGTCGCCGCGCGCCCGTCAGACCAAGTCCAAGGCCCGGATCACGGCCTACGAAGAGTTGCTGGAGAAATCGCGCGAGATGACGCCAGGCGTCGCCCAGATCGTCATTCCGCCAGCCCCGCGCCTAGGCGACCTGGTGATCGAGGCGACCAATGTTAAGAAGAGTTTTGGCGATAAGCTGTTGATCGAGGACCTGTCCTTTAAGCTGCCGCCGGGCGGCATCGTCGGCATCGTCGGGCCGAACGGCGCGGGCAAAACAACACTGTTTCGGATGATCACTGGTCAGGAAGAACCCGAGGAAGGCACAATCCACATCGGCGACACGGCACAATTGGGCTACATCGACCAGTCCCGCGATTCCTTAGCTGATAACAAAACCGTCTGGGAAGAGATCTCAGACGGCCATGACGAGATAGAACTCGGCAAGCGCTCCATGCAATCTCGCGCCTACGTTGCGCAGTTCAACTTCAAAGGTGCTGATCAGCAGAAAAAGGTGGGCCAGCTCTCCGGTGGGGAACGCAACCGCGTGCACCTGGCGAAGATGCTGAAATCCGGCGCCAACGTGCTGCTATTGGACGAACCGACTAACGATCTGGACGTGGAAACGCTGCGCGCTCTGGAAGAAAGCCTGGCTGTATTCGCCGGCTGCGCCGTAGTCATCAGCCACGACCGCTGGTTCCTAGACCGGTTGGCCACCCACATCATCGCGTTCGAGGGCGATAGCCAGGTGATCTGGTTCGAGGGCAACTACGAAGATTACGAAGCCGACCGTAAGCGCCGCCTTGGTGACGACGCGGACCAGCCGACACGCATCAAATACAAGCCGCTGACACGCTAGCGGTGGTGATCCCTACCGGCATGACACTCAAAGCTTCTGCCGATAGGCCCGCGGCAATTTCTGGGTTGCGCTTGTTGAAGACGACGGACTTCCTATTCATAGAGGACAGTCCATCGGGTTGACATCGGCAGGACATATTTAATAGGAAACTGGATGTCCGCCTGCGGAATTCCGGCTAACACCACGTAGCCGGTTTTTCAATTCCTTCGGGAGGATCTCATCCACCCTCATCGGGTCAGCCATCCAGTTCCTTAGATAATGGGGCTTGATGGGCAAAATCGATAAGATGGGCTAAGCTGCTACCAACCGCCTGTGCTGCGCTAAAATTGACGTGCACGCTTCTGCTGCCTCTTTCCCCTTCACCTTGAAGTGCTCGAGGAAAAAGCTCCGATGCTCGTCCGTTTCCTGGAACTGATGTGGCGTCAGCGAGACCGACAGGATTGGCACGCCGGTTTCCAACTGCGCCTGCATCATGCCCAAGACGACCGCGGAGGCGACGAAGTCGTGACGGTAGATACCGCCGTCGACCACGAAGGCGGCACCTACGATCGCGTCGTAATTTCCGGTCTCCGCCAAACGTTTCGCCAATAGGGGTATCTCATAAGCGCCCGGCACATCAATAACCTCGACGGTCGTAGCCCCTTGAGTCTTTTCATCTATCTCGGCGATGAACGAAATACGACTTTGGTCGACTATATCCGAATGCCACCGCGCCTGGATGAAAGCGATGGTCATGGGGTGGGTTTGCTGATTCATGGTTTTCTCCTTCACCTTCTGAAACCAGAACCAGGGCGAAGGAGAGACATCTGCAGGACCTTGCCAAAGTAGCAGGGTGGGCGCTTTGCCTTTCCGTTCTCTTTCATCCGGACTGTCACCGTCGGCTTCGGATTTACACCGAACCTGCTAACCCTCTGAACCAACACCATGGTCCGGTCTGAAGGCGCTCGCGGGCTTAAAGGTTAGTTATTCGACCTTCTTACCGCCGGTGGGGAATTTCACCCCGCCCCGAGAACAACGCGGCTTCATAGCCGCGTTGGAAGCATGCTAATCATTCAGCTAATCGGAGTCGATGCTTAACGTATCCAAGAATCCAAAATCGACTGCCGCTCGATCGCCGGGCACAACGTGATTGGAGCCCGTAAATGTCTCGCGATGACACGACCATACCAGCCCGCACAACCATAACTTCATCGTCAACTCCTCGTATTTACCCCGACCTTCAGTCGTACGGCCATCAGTAATTCCAAACAAAGTTCATTCTGATGAACCCGGCGGTACGGTAGCGACAGGTTGGATCAGAGCCGGGTCGAATTATTAATTGTCTTCCGCCTTCAAGGCCAAGGTCTTCTCCCGAAGCACTTCCAACAAGCCGCCAATCTGGTTCCTCTCCCGGCGAACGATCGATCCAAATTCGGAACGCAGGGTATTGGACAGGGATGTGCCTTCGACAATTACATCGAGAAGCTTGTAGATCGTACCGTTCGTGCCGACCCGCCAGTCAACGCGGATTGGCTTGGCGCCGTAAGGGCGTTCGATCTCCGAGAACACCGTGGCGATGCTTTCGGTGTCCACCCGGGTCTTCTTTATCTTCAGGGACTCGCCGGCGTAACGCTGAAATCGATCGACGTAGGTTACAACCATTAGATCCTCAAACAAAATCATGTATTCGTTGCGTTCCGCATCGCTGGCACGACGCCAGTTACGGCCAAGGACAAACTTACTAATGGACCGCACGGCGAAGTTTTCCCGAAACATGGAGCGGAACTTCTTTATGCGTTCGGGGCGAGGTGTATCGGCTTCGGTCAAGGACTGGACCGCCTGGTCAACGAGGGACTTCAAGAAGGCATTGGCACCCTTTTCAATACCGGCGTGGACCGGGCCTCCAAACAGCACAAGAACTGCCAGCAGACCGCCGACCAGTGATCTGTATCCCCGCATATGGAAACGCATTATCTCAGATTGCTCCGCGACAATGCTTCGTCTGTGTTGAGGACCGGGCCAGATTGTTCACCTATTCCCGGCACGGGCCTGACGGCCCCGGCCCGGCCATTGGAAATCGCATTGGCCCGACGCTGTCGGTACAAGCTACGGATCGCCGCATAGAAATCAAGTGACGACTTTTCCACATCGTTCAACAAATCTAAGGTGCCTGAACGCCTATCAACGGCCTGCGTGCCGGCGCGTACAAACGGTACCCAATCGCGGTTTGAATTCGAGGCCCAGATACGCAGCGGATCGATGAGGAAGTCAACAACTTTGCCCAAGGTGTCGCGTGGATTGGACGGTCCAAAAACCGGCAACATGATGAACGGACCTTCGGGGACACCCCAGACCGCCAGTGTCTGCCCAAAATCCTCATCGTGACCTTCCATCTCCATGGTGCTAGCCATATCGAAAAGCCCCACAAGACCGATCGTCGAGTTCACGACGAAGCGGCTTAAGGTTTGCAGTGCTCGAGGAACCTCACCCTGGAGAAGATCATTGAGAAATATGACTGGTGCGCGAAAATTATTGAGGACGTTGCGGACCCGGCCTGTCAACAACGTCGGCAAGTGATCACGATAGGCTGTCGCTAAGGGCTTCAAGGCCATCCGGTCGACGATCCGATTAAACTTAA
>DFRF01000032.1:0-1214 GCA_002378125.1 Rhodospirillaceae bacterium UBA3470
CAGTCACTGGTTCCTGACGTGATGAATACCGGGTGTTGGAGATTTCCAGGCGCTGGTCGCCGGATTTCGGGTCTTGGCCGATGCGGGCATAGCTGACAACCGTGTCCCCGGCGCTGTAGCGTTCAGCCAATCCTGTTAGGCGGTCCACATCGCCACTGACTGCATGCTGAACATGGAGCGCCGAAATATCGGCCAGATCGGCCAATGGAAGGGCAATGCGCACCAGTCCGCTCCCACCGCGTCGCAGGTTCCACGCTTCACGCCAAGTATTCGCGTCCTCCCATAGCAAGACACCTGCTAGGCCTTGGAACACTGGCAGGATCAGGATCGGTTTGCTGATCGTCTCGGCGAACCGGATTCCCAACTCCCGCAACAGACTACGCACGGGGGCCGCCTTGAAGCGCACACTAAGGGTCGCAAGATAGCGAATGGTTGACGTCTTCTCGTTAGATACCGAGAAATCGGACACGAACTCGGTCACTTCCAGACTGCCCGGTTCTGGTAGTTTCTCCGCGTCTTCCTTGAGCGTCAGGCGTTCCAATAGTCGGCGGAACGCCTCGTCCTGGCCACGGGCCAGAGCCTGGCTACGCGCCTGCGCGGCGTTGTCGGCGGTCACATCCACTGGCACGCCCTGCAACTCGAAGACGTTGGCCCACGAGCCCGACCCGGCCAAAAGAACCAAGATCAACACAATCGGAAAGATCTGGATACCAACCCATTTTGCCATCATTGCAAACCATTCCTGGTAGGTTATCTTCACTTCGCTGTCGGTAGGCGCGCTAATCTACCACAGGCTAGCGGAGGAGAAAGACATTAGCGGTCCCAAAGATACCACTGCGGCGCAGGGCGGCCTCAGCTACAAGGACGCAGGTGTCGATATTGATGCGGGCAACGACCTGGTTTCCGCCATTGGGCCTGCGGCCAAATCCACGAATCGCAGCGGCGTGGTATCGGGCCTTGGCGGTTTCGGCGCCATGTTCGACCTCAAGGCAGCAGGCTATTCGGATCCGATTCTAGTTGCTGGCACGGATGGCGTCGGCACCAAGCTAATGATCGCCGGCGCGGTCGGCACGCACGATACCATTGGCATTGATCTGGTTGCCATGTGCGCTAATGACCTGGTGGTGCAAGGGGCCGAACCCCTCTTTTTCCTTGACTACTTCGCTTCCAGCAAACTGGATGTGGCGGCCGGACGAGCCATTGTGGATGGTATT
>DFRF01000032.1:1570-5798 GCA_002378125.1 Rhodospirillaceae bacterium UBA3470
TGATCGGCGGCGAAACGGCGGAAATGCCCGGTATGTACGCTCCCGGAGACTATGACCTCGCCGGGTTCTGCGTTGGCGCCGTAGAGCGCAACCAGGTGCTATCGAGCGCAGCGGTCCGTGAGGACGATGTTATCCTCGGTCTTGCATCCAATGGGATTCATTCTAACGGCTTCTCACTGGTCCGGCGCGTCATCGAATACTCCGGCGCCAGCTATGGCGACCCCGCGCCCTTCGCCGACGGGCAGACCTTTGGTGAGGTGCTCCTTACGCCAACCCGCATGTATGTGACATCGTGTATAGCAGCCGTGAAGACCGGCGGCGTCCATGCTCTGGCGCACATCACGGGCGGCGGCCTAATAGAGAACCTACCGCGTGTGCTGCCTAACGGTCTGGGTGCCAACATCGACACCACCGCCTGGACACCGCCAGCTGTATTCCAATGGTTGGCCGCCGCTGGCGGGATTAATGACGACGAAATGCTACGGACCTTCAATTGTGGCATTGGAATGGTGTTGGTCTGCGCCTCCGATCATGTCAACATGGTGACTAGAGCCCTCAACGACGCTGGGGAAACCGTGATCCAAATCGGCCGGATTAGTCATCGCTCGGGTGACGCGGCCATCACGATTAAGACCCCGGAGGCCCTGTGGCAAAGTTAAAGCTCGCCGTACTAATTTCTGGCCGAGGCTCAAACCTGCAGGCCCTTATGGCCGCCTGCGCGGAACCTGCCTACCCGGCTGAAATTGTCCTAGTGATCTCCAACCACGCCGAAGCGAAGGGTATAAAATGGGCGGGCGACGCCAACCTGCCGACGTTAGCGATCAACCACAAGGATTTTTCAAACCGTGCCGACTTCGACCGCAAAATGACGGCCGCCATGAATGATGCCGGCGTGGAACTAGTCTGCCTGGCCGGGTTCATGCGTCTTTTGTCGGAAGAATTCGTCACTTATTGGCGCAATCGACTGATCAACATTCATCCATCGCTGCTGCCAGCCTTTAAGGGCCTCAACGTGCAAGCCCGCGCCATCACCGCCGGCGTAAAATTTTCCGGCTGTACGGTCCACTACGTGCGCAACGAGATGGACGTGGGCCCGATCATCTGTCAAGCAGTGGTGCCGATCCATATGGATGACGACGCGGATGCGCTAGCCGCTCGCATTTTGGTGCAAGAACATATAATTTATCCTCAGGCAGTTCGATGGATTGCGGAGAAGCGTATCTCGATCAATGACGAGAAAGTTGATCTCGATAAGCCAATCCAGTCAGACGGCTCAATGATCAACCCCATGGACTGACTAACCGCCGAAACCATAACATCCGCCACAAACTCCTGCCGCTTTTTGGCAGTCGATCGGTATTCGGCCGCAGAATTCGGGTTTAGCCAACCAACTCCAGTTGGCTGAAATAATAGGCAATCTCTTCGGCGGCCGTTTCCGGAGCGTCGGAGCCGTGCACCGAGTTGGCTTCCACGTTCTCCGCGAAGTCCTTACGGATCGTACCCTCGTCGGCGTTCGCCGGGTTGGTGGCGCCCATGAGGTCACGGTTTTTCTGAATGGCGTCTTCGCCTTCCAGGACCTGCACGACGACGGGACCAGACGTCATAAACGTGACTAAGTCGTTGAAGAAGGCGCGCTCCTTGTGAACGTAGTAAAAGCCTTCCGCTTGTTCCCTCGTTAGATGCAGGCGTTTTTGAGCGATGATCCGGAGCCCCGCATCCTCGAACCGAGCATTGATGGTGCCGGTGAGATTGCGACGGGTGGCGTCCGGTTTGATGATCGAAAGCGTCCGTTCCAGTGCCATCGGATTAAGTAACCTCTTCGATTATCCCAAACGATACTTCGCCTTTTGGCGCCGCGCGCAGGGATAGGGGAACACCCCTGCAGGCGGGGCCGGGTTATAGACAGTTGCCCCCGCCCTGGCAAGAGGAACCCTTGGTTAATTTTTACAGAGATTGATGTGCCAACGACGTCACAATTCGAGCCATCGCAGCCCACATTCCGAATTGCCCAGTCAAGCGAAAGGGTTACGATTGACGGATCTGAAACACCGAAAGCCGATTTCGTGAAATTTCGTTCCATGACCTTGCTTGTTGGCGCCTCCGTTTTGTCGCTAACATTGTGGTTTTCGACCACCGCTGTGGTGCCGTCACTGGTGTTGGAATATGGTCTTGGCGGTGCACGCTCGGCGCTGTTCACCAGCACCGTCCAGGTAGGGTTTGTTGTCGGCACTATTACCAGCGCCCTCCTAGGTCTAGCGGACCGAGTGGAGCCACGCCGCCTTTTTATGATCTCAGCACTGGCGGCGGCCGGCGCCAACACGCTTACCCTTTTGCTTGATCCCAGGTCCGACATGCTACTGATCTGCCGATTTGTGGTCGGTGCATGCATGGCTGGCGTCTATCCCGTTGGCATGAAGATTGCTGCAACCTGGGCGAAGGAGGATTTAGGTTTGTTGATTGGGATCATAGTCGGTGCCTTGACCTTGGGCTCGGCCGCACCGCACTTACTCAACGCGTTCGGCGGCCTGAATTGGCGGTTCGCCATTGGCGCGGGATCGGGTGCAGCGGTGATTGGCGCGTTCCTGGCCTTGGGAATCCATCTCGGCCCAAACCGAACACCCTCACCACCTTTTAATCCAAAGGCGGCCCTAACTGCCTTTACCCAGCCATCACTCCGGCTGGCCAACTTCGGTTATTTGGGCCACATGTGGGAGCTTTACGCCATGTGGGCCTGGATTGGAGTGTTTCTAGACGCTAGTTTCCGGCTTAACCCCGCAAGTGACGACGCCGCGTTCTGGGCGCGAATGGCGACCTTCGTCGTCATGGGTGTTGCTGGCGGTGTAGGCTCCATAGGCGGCGGCCTGGTTGCCGATCGATGGGGCCGGACGACGCTTACGGCACTGGCCATGGCGGTCAGTGGCGCTTGCGCCCTCGGCGTGGGGTTTCTATTCGGAGCAAATCCCTGGTTGTTGTTGGCTGTTTGCTTTGTTTGGGGCATCACCATTATCGCCGATTCTGCACAATTCTCCTCCAGCGTCACGGAACTGGCACCGCAGGACCGCATCGGAACCATGCTGACTGTGCAAACCTGTGCCGGCGTCCTGCTAACCGCGGTGACCGTTCAATTGCTGCCCCTCTTGGTAGACCATGTGACCTGGCGTTATGCCTTCATGGTGCTGGCGATCGGGCCTTTTGTTGGAGTGGTTTGCATGCTTCGCCTGAGGCGTCATCCGGACGCCTTGAAGCTGGCCGGTGGACGCCGGTAGGCGTTTGCACCCGATGTGACCCACGTCACTTGCGTCGGAATATCATAGAGTCAAAGATATTTTGATAGTATTCGTTGTGTCCTGGAGAACAGTGTCACGATGGACCCACCAAAAGGGTAAGGCACTATTGGGAGCCGATATGCCAGTCGGAACATGGCATCAGGCCGCGAATGCCGTCGACTATAACAGCGTTGGCGAATTGTCTGCCGGCGGAATCGCCGTCAACACCGTCGGGACCGTCCTTGACGGCATGGACTTCGATACCTTTATGCTGGCCAGCGGCGCGCAAACGGTGAGTGACATTTCAGCAGTCGAAATTATTACCGTAAGCTCAGGGGCGGACGTTGACACCATCAGCGAAAACACCACCTAGCGTCATCGGCGGCGGCGGGGATGTTCTCAAAGGCGCTTCAGGCACAACGAAATTTACCTTCAACGGAATTGCTGCTTCCACACTGGGCACAAGTACGAACGCTAAATTCCCCGGAGACAGCGGCAAAGGCGACATCTTCAGCATCAGTTCGGCTGATACCAATATTCGAAGCGTAATATTCGAGGAATGCAGCAGGGACGGCACCTCAGGCGCCGATATACTGAGCGACATCTCCACCAAGTTTGTTGTCCTTGACGGAAACTTGGACACTATGGCTGACGTGGTAACGGCACTCGAAATCGAAAAATCATCGATCAGCAACGCCATTATCGTGTTCAACGACAGCGTGAATAGAAACAAGATGGCCATCTCTCAAGCGGACCATGCCAATACTGATGAGGCCGAAACATCCCTCTCGTTCTCGACAACAATTCGACACCGACGAATACACATAAACTTGATACGGGTGATTTCGTCATCGTCTGAGTTTCCCCGCATTTTCCTTTTCCATTCCGCATGCTAAGACGCGGCTCATGTTGCATATCAATGAACTTGTCTACCGCATCGGCGGGCGTACCCTTTTTGACGG
>DFRF01000025.1 GCA_002378125.1 Rhodospirillaceae bacterium UBA3470
CGAGGGGTTAGACTGAGTTTATGGCTGGTATTTTATGCATCATTCCTGCGCGCGGAGGGTCGAAGGGCGTGCCGGGGAAGAACCTCCGACCCCTCGGAGGATTTCCTTTGATCTCGCACGCCATAAAAACCGCGGTAAGCGTGTCGGCGATTTCGGACGTGGTGCTGTCCACTGAGCATCCCATGATTGCCGAAATTGGTGCCAGTTTTGGTGCCCAAGTCCCGTTCCTGCGGCCGAAGGAAATTGCCGATGACATGGCCGCCCTGATCGATGTGGTTCGTCAGGGATATACGCATTTTACAGCACAGGGCCGGACCTTCAACGGTGTGCTGTGCCTGCAGCCGACGGCCCCCTTCATCAAATCGTCGACGGTCACAAAAGCTATTGAATTGCTTAAAGAAAGTGGTTGTGATAGTGTAACAACCGTGTCTCAAATGTCTGAGGGGCATCCCTATACCGCGAAGCGCATGGAGTCACAGAACGTGATCACCAACTTCTGCGACCCGCCGCTAGGTGTGGACGTATCATCCCGGCAAAGCCGGGAACCCGCGTACTTCCTAACGGGCGGTTTTTATTTGCGCAGTATTTCACTGATCGAAAGCGGGGCTCGAGATGGCCATGTACTCGGTGATGATGGTCGAGCTATCCAGGTTTCGGAAGTCGAGGCGACGGACATCAACACGGAGTTAGATTTCCGTTTCGCCGAGTTCCTGCTGAAGGAAGGATTGGTTTGATGAGAATCCTCATGATCAATGCTCGCAACGATACCAATGTCAGCCACTCGCGAAAGGGCATGTATGTGCCCCTCGGCATCCTATCCGTGGCCACCTATGCCGAGGCCGAGTTGGCTGACCGGGTCGCGATCGACGTGGTGGATGAGGACGTGGAAGACCTAGCATTGGATCGCCTAGCCGACTACGACCTTGTCGGCTTTTATGCCACCACATTTAATTATGGACAAACCATCGCTTATGCGAAACGGGTAAAGGAGCACGGTGGTACGACAGTGCTGGCTGGTCCGCACCCAACAGCCCTTCCCGAGAACGTGGTGCGCAACAAACCGTGTGTCGATTTCGTCATCGCGGGAGAAGGCGAGGTTCCGTTCGTCCAATTGCTCCGCCACCTCCTTGACGAAGAGGTGGATATTGCAGGCATTCCTCATCTAACACACCGGCGCGCCGACGGTGACGTTATCCGTAACACTGCGCGCCATGATAATAATCTGGAGGCGCTGCCGATCCCGTCCCGCAAATACGTTCCAATGGAGCGCTATATTGACAATTATCAACGCGCCTATCCGCAGCATGAGCATCTGCGCCATGGCTCTATCATGACGTCTAAGGGGTGTCATTGGCGTGACAAGACGGATGGCGGGTGCGTATTTTGTGCCCGGCACGACGAAGGCCTGAGGTTCCGGGGCATCGACCAGCTTTGGAATGAGATCCGGATCCTTAAGGATGATTACGGGGTCAACTATATCTGGGACGCGGCCGATGACAGTCTCAATGATACAGAGTGGTTTAAAGCGTTCGTCGATCGCCGTCCAAAAGATCTGGAAGATATCGGGTTCTTCATCTATTCCCGTGTGACCCCCATTCGCCCTGATATTATCTCTTATTTTCAGCGCTTGAATGTGGACGAGGTGTATCTTGGCGTGGAGAGTGGCGACACCGGTGTTCTGAAAAGCGCGGTGAAAGGTCAATCTTTGAAATCCATCCGTCGAGCCTTGCAGCTGATTGGCGATGGTGGCATGCGCTATTTCCCGAGCTTCGTCCTGGGTCTTCCCGGTGAATCCGAAGAAAGCCTGGAGGCCACGTATCGCCTTTGTGAAGAGATTGTCGATCAAGGATCGCTGGAGCGTGCTTCTGCGTCCATTCTCATGCCCATTCCGGGTTCCCCTTCCTATGCCAAGCTGCTGCAACGCCTGCCGGCGGAGGGGGTGCCCTTGGACAAGGCTGATGAGATTGATCTCGTGGCTCTCGAGAAATACTGGGCGGATCATTACACCGAAGTGGATCACGCGACCCTCGTCCACTACAAGCAGCGTATCGATGACCTCATGTCGGGAACGGCTGTGACCTTTGGTACGGCCGGCGAGGCAGAGGATTTGGCCGCCGCTGAGTAGGCGGCGTCGAGACCGAAGCGGAGGAGCGGATGCCGACCAACGATACGGATTACACACAATCCGTCGAGCTGGCGTACTTGGCCCTTATGAAGGGGGAGACCGACGAGGCGCTTGAGCATTGCCAAGCCGCCGCGCGCGAGAACCCCCATAGTCTGGGACATCTTTATTTGCTGGGACTCGTGTCGATGTCGCTCAACGATATTGGTCGCGGCATCAAGTTTTTTGAAGAAGGACATCGGCGCGCGCCTAATAACAAGGAGTTTGTTGATGCGTTGGCTGCGCTGACCGCGCGGATCGGCAATATGAGCGACAGTATGTATTACGCAAAGCTCTCTCTGGTGACCGATACTGATCCGGATCTGTCGAAGTATGCACCATTTGAATTCGAAGAACTCGAACGTAACCTGGAGCATGCGGGCATCTCTACCTATTTTGTTGACGCGACCATCTCCTACCATGAGCGGAACTATCTCGAATGCGTCGACTTGTGTGGCAAGGAATTGGCAGTGCATCCGGAAAATGCGGAATGCCATCAGTTGATGGGACGGGCGTGGACACACATTCACGAATATGACGAGGCGGTGAAGTCTTTGACGCGGGCTGCTGAGTTGGTGCCCGACGAAGCCGCGAATTTTCTCTATCTGGGTGACGCTTTGATGGCGTCGGGCCGTTTGACGGAGGCGGATGGCATTTATCAAGATGGCATCAAAAAGCACCCTGAAGACGTAGAGCTGCGAAATCGATTGATCGACGCCTCCGCGTTTGGGCCGGACAATGTTCGACGGTTAGGCTTGAGCCAGTTGGCACCGCTTTCCGAACTACTCACCGAAAAAACGCTGGAACGTCCGGCGCGGCCGGTAGCACCGCCTCATGGCGATACACGGTTCATTATTGGTTTCTTGCTCAATGAGGCGGTCCTTAATGATTCTGTGCGTTTCGTGGAAAGCCTGTTCAGGGCCCGGGACCTTGTTCGGACAAAATTCATCGTCTACCAGCAATATAGCCAGCCTTATGCGGGGACCGTCGCACTTCGGCAGTTGGTGGACGACTGGCGTCCAACCCACGATATCGACGATCCCACGCTGGATCTCATTATTCGGAACGATCGCCTGAGCGTATTGATTGATCTTTGCGGCTCACGCCCGGGGCACCGTCAGCAGGTTCTGCGCGGAAAGCCGGCGCCGTTGACGTTAAATTGGCTGGGCTTTCCATACGCACCCCTATCGGCGACAACAGATGGCATCCTCGCTGATACCATCGTCGGCGAAGCGCTCTCCGCAGATGGCTTAGATGTCCCCGTGGTTAGCTTGGGCGAAGGCATGTTTGGCTACGGTGGCGGCTCTGTCGAGTTGGAAACGGGGGGCGAGAATGTGGCGCCCGCCTCCGCTCACGGTGCGGTTACCTACGGGGCGTATCTCGATCTGGTTCGGCTGTCCGAATCGGCCTCTCTTTGGGCATCTGTGCTTCGTGCTGCGCCGGGCGCGCGCTTACTGCTGGGGGCTAACGGCGAGGTCTATCCCGGAGCAAGAAATTATATAAATCAGTTGTTTAGCGATCTTGGCGTTGTTGACCGTGTGGTCGTGCCGAATGCTGATGATCCAACCACGGGTCGGACCGGATTTCTTGCAGCTATTGATATTCTTTTAGAAGCCCGGCACGTCAGCAACCCGTCACTTATGTGCGATGCCTTGTGGATGGGGGTCCCCGTGGTCGCTTCAGTCGGGCACCGGCCGTCCAGTCAAATTGCGCGGTCCGTACTGAACGCCGCGGGTAAGTCCGAGTGGATTGGTTCCGAAGACGCACGGACCGTGCAAATCGCCGTGGAATTGGGTGCCGACGTGGCGCGCCTCAGCATGTTCCGTCAATCCCTACGCACGGAAATCCATGCCAGTCCCCTGTGTAATGAACCGGAATTCGCGGAACGTTTTCTGAAGACCTTGGAGAACTATGTGGCTGCGCGTACTTAAAACCCGGTCTAAAGGAGAATGTTGACGACCGACCCCGCTGGCACCGCATTGGGATCGAACAATTTCTGACCCAGTTGATCGGCAAAGGCCTGACTGGATTCAAAGGCCAATGATAGCGCGTTCAGGAGTTGGCCGTATTCCTCACGGATTTTTGCCACCTCGTTCGCTTTATCCGCTTGCTCGGCGACCCGCGCGGCTTCGATCTGTAGAATAGTGGCCCTTAAGTTTTTGGCGGTACTCTCGCGAATGTTTTCCGCCCCTTCCGCCTTTAGAAGAAGGACAGAGGCGGTATTCGCAATCTGCAATTCTGCGGCATCAATGGCGGCTTGCGCTGCCGCATCGTCGGCGAAGTCACTACGTGCTGTCGCTGCAACCGTCGTGCCGTCACCGTCCGTGATGCTGACCAAACCTTCGCGTCGCAATTTGGTGATAGCGTCATCGATGTAAATCCCGACGGTCGTTCCGTTGGACACATGGGTGTGGCCAATAGCCTGATTGATCTTGCCCAAGATTGCGTTGAATTCATCGGTGTTGTTGCTGTTCAAAGCCGTTTGAAGACTATCAAGCCGTTGCGCCAGGCCGCCGGCCGCATTGATATTCCGACTGTTGTCGAAAATGAAGTGATCTAAATCCGCTTGGAACCGTTGTAGGCGCTTTTGTGAGCTCACGAGGAACGGATCGATATTGTTGACTAGACCATCATCCGCTGTGACTTCTTCAACCTTGTCATTGAGCCTATCGATGAGGGTGTTTTGGAGAGCGTTGAACGCCAATTCAAATCGTGGGCGACTAGAAATAGTCGCGGTACTCGCAAACCCGTGCGCGAAATTATCCCTGCTAAAAATATCGGCTGGGCCAACCACCTGTGCTTCTCCATTCTGGTTCCGCTAGGTTCACAAGTTATAGCACAATAGATCGAAAAAAGACAGTCATTTCAGTTATTTCGACTAAAATAAGATCAATTTTATATTTCTATGCGGCGGGTTTTGGCACGGGTGATGGCGTTTGTCCGCTTACCGGTTCGCCAAGGCATGGTAAAACAGTGTGGATGGGCTAGTTTTTTTCTGATTTTGCACGTTTTGGGCGCTTCGCTGACTTCTTTCCAGGCTCCAGGGTGGCATAGAAGTCCAGGATTACGTTGGCGATACGGATAGTTTGATCGACGAATTCCTCGCGCACGATATCCAGGAATTTTTCGCGGTTTTCGCCGGCATTTAAAACGCGCTGATAGTAAAAGTAACACGCCGCCATGGCCATGAAGGTGGAGCCCCGGTAGTAGTGCATTTCGCTACTAGCTGGCCCGGCATTCGGAATAAAATCGCGTGTCAACTCGCACATGTAGGTGAAGGGAAAGTCTGATTTCCAGGTCTTCTTCTCCTTGTCCAACTCAGCCGCCTGTTCGGCGGTCATGTCTGTATCGCGTGAAGGTTGGATGGCGTAACCATCTTCGACGCCGCCATTGGTAAGGCGTGGGTTGATGCGGGGTGCGCCGCACCGGGTCAAGAGGAGGTCCCGGAACCGTTTGATCCGTCGTACGGGATCCCAGCCGTTCCAGGATTTACGGAAATGGGCATGGGTGTACGGTACATAAAGATCGACGATCCTTTCTACTTCTTCGCGCTTGTCGCCGGAATCGGGGAGCGTGATTTCCGACGAAAGCTTGGGGATAGTGCCGGTCACGCGAAGCCCGTCGCTGCAATTGTAGTAGGTCCGGTTTGCCGTAAAGCGATGCAAAGCTTCTTCCAGGTTGGCCCGCGACCAAAGGTAGAGTTGTTCAGAATAGACAAAGCCGCCGAAGTTGGCCGGCGTGGGGCGGTCGATCAGTGTGTTGAATTCAACTTCGCCCTGGTTGTAAGGAGCATCGTCTGCATGGTGTTTGTTTGGATC
>DFRF01000199.1:0-189 GCA_002378125.1 Rhodospirillaceae bacterium UBA3470
ACATCCATGTATCGAATCGAAGAGCCGCCAATTAGAACTCGATCTCCGGCGAATTCGTGGTCAAAATCCGCGACAAAGAAATTCGCACGGCTCTGAAACGCAATACTCTGTCCGGCAACACCGTGCCGCGCGTCGCCTTGCCGCAATACGAAGACCACGGAGAACTGTTGAAATGGCTGTTGAAGGAGA
>DFRF01000199.1:495-3824 GCA_002378125.1 Rhodospirillaceae bacterium UBA3470
GAAATGGCTGTTGAAGGAGAACCTGCCAGGCTCATTCCCATACACGGCCGGCGTATTCGCGTTCAAGCGCGATGGCGAAGAGCCGACCCGCATGTTCGCCGGAGAAGGCGATGCGTTCCGCACGAATTCACGCTTTAAGATGCTATCCCAACACTCTCATGCAAAACGGCTTTCTACGGCCTTCGATTCCGTCACTCTTTACGGTTTCGACCCGCATGAGCGGCCAGACATCTATGGTAAAGTGGGCAATTCCGGCGTCTCGATCGCGACCCTGGACGACATGAAAGTGCTATACGACGGGTTTGACCTGTGCGATCCGACGACATCTGTCTCCATGACCATTAACGGCCCCGCGCCCATGGCCATGGCCTTATTCCTCAACACAGCTATTGACCAGCAGGTGGACAAGTTCCGTGCCGACAACGGCCGCGAGCCGTTGGAGGAGGAAATGGAGAAGATTACCGAATGTGTCCACACCAACGTGCGCGGCACCGTGCAGGCGGATATCCTGAAAGAAGACCAGGGACAGAACACCTGCATCTTCTCTACAGAATTCGCGCTCCGCATGATGGCTGACATCCAGGAATATTTTATCCACCACCGGGTCCGAAACTTCTACTCCGTGTCCATTTCCGGCTATCACATCGCCGAGGCTGGCGCGAACCCCATCTCGCAGCTGGCGTTCACCTTGTCTAACGGCTTCACCTTTGTAGAAGCTTACTTGGCGCGCGGTATGCACATCGATGATTTCGCGCCGAACTTATCCTTCTTCTTCTCCAACGGCATGGACCCGGAGTATACGGTTATGGGACGCGTTGCACGGCGGATCTGGGCTTACGCCATGCGGCTCAAATACGGCGCCAACGAGCGTTCACAAAAACTGAAATACCACACGCAGACCTCGGGCCGTTCGCTGCATGCTCAGGAGATGGATTTCAACGATATCCGCACCACACTGCAGGCACTGATCGCCACCTACGACAACACCAATTCCCTTCATACCAATGCCTTCGATGAGGCGGTGACCACGCCGACGGCGAATTCCGTGCGGCGGGCTCTCGCCATCCAGATGATCATCAATCAGGAATGGGGCCTGGCGAAAAACGAGAATCCGAACCAAGGGGCATTCATCATCGACGAACTGACGGATCTGGTTGAAGAAGCCGTGCTGCAGGAGTTTGAGCGCATCGCCGAACGGGGCGGGGTCCTGGGCGCCATGGAAACGGGCTACCAGCGCGGCAAAATCCAGGAAGAAAGCCTGCACTATGAAACCCTTAAGCATACAGGCGAATATCCGATCATCGGGGTCAACACGTTCCTAAACCCGGAACCGGAGGACGAAGTGGTACCCGAGCTTCAGCGCTCAACGGAAGGCGAAAAACAAAATCAGATCAATAGATTACGTGAATTTCAGGCCCGCAATAAAGCGGCGTGCGCGCCCACGTTGGCCCGCCTCGCGCAGGTGGCGACAGATGGCGGCAACGTTTTCGCCGTACTGATGGATGCAGTCCGCGTCTGTTCCCTAGGTCAGATCACTCAAGCCCTGTTTCACGCCGGCGGTCAGTACCGGCGGAACATGTAAGTTCGTCTGAGCGGCTCTGCGCTTCGGATCGTCGAAGGTTGGCAGCACGGCGCGCTGGGTCGACTGATGGAAATGCACAGCGCCTAATATACTAGGGAATGGGGTAGCGAAGTCACGGAGCAATTGTTCGACCGCCGTCGCCCATGAACTGGCAGGAACGCGCGGAATGTGCCATAGGAATAAGCATGGTCGAGCCTCGTAACGTCCGCCTGCACGAAGTCCTCTACGAGTTTGTCTCTGTGGGCAGATACCTGCGTGTCAACGCCATTGATCCGCGGACCGGCATCGAGGTGACAATGATTGCCGATCCACGTTATGGGGAAACACTGATCAAGCGCCTAGCAGCGCGGAAGCTGGCTTACGTGATTTCAAAACGCCGACCGGGGCTGGTGGGTTCACGGCGACAACCCGTCGCCGGCCGGGGTCAAAGTAAGGACGAGATCACCTAACCGGACCGTTTGCCAAGGCCCATCTTCTTGGCAAAATCGGACCGCTTCTTGGCGTAATTCGGTGCCACCATGGGATAATCTTGCGGTAAACCCCAGCGGACCCGGTACTCTTCTGGTGTCATATTGAAAGCAGC
Organism: Rhodospirillaceae bacterium UBA3470; assembly: GCA_002378125.1. GTDB lineage: Bacteria > Pseudomonadota > Alphaproteobacteria > Rhodospirillales > Casp-alpha2 > UBA3470. The sequence continues at coordinate 2,661 of DFRF01000199.1, forward strand.
GCGAAGGTAGCGCTTCAACATCTTCAATTTGCGCCCGTCCTCCAGGCAAACGATGTAATCGGGGTTGACGGACCGGCGAATGGGAACCGCGGGCTTCTGGCGGGTGGCCGCGCCGTCCTCTTGACGGCTTGATTGGGCCAACGTGTACAGGGTCTCGTGAACCTGACCGATAAGCATGGTCAGCGTCGAAGGAGGTACGGAATTCCGACTAGTGAAGGCGGAAACGATGTCGGTTGTCATCCGCATGATATCTTGCCTGGATGAATCGCCCCCATCCTCGCGTGTCATGAGCCCCCCCCTAGCATTTATTTGTTCCTCGCATCTTATGACCGAGCGCGCGCCGCTATCAACTGTAAAATGGCGGAAACCAGTGAAAAAATATCCTCCGGGAAAAGCACTCCCAGGACTGGTGGTGTCTTGGCATTCGGGCTCCAGATATGGTATAGAGGGCTAATTAAAGTGGCCGTCGCCAGTACTATTGCGGCCCGAGATGCATAACGCCATTCAGGACGAATACTCATGCCTCAACAAACCGTCGCCATCGCCTGCGATCATGCTGGTTTTCGAATGAAATCGGTCCTCAGAGCCGAGTTAGAACGGGCGGGTCATCAGGTCGTCGACCTTGGGACAGACTCCGAAGAATCTGTTGATTATCCGGATTTCGGATTTGCCCTTGCCGATGCCTTAGGCAAAAACGAGGCGGATGCCGGGGTATTGGTCTGCGGCAGCGGTATCGGTATCAGCATAGCCGCGAACCGCCATCCCAAGGTTCGCGCGGCCTTGGTCCACGATGCGTTGGGTGCGAAGATGTGCCGACTGCATAACGACGCCAACGTCATTTGTTTTGGCGGAAGGATGATCGGTGAGGAAGTCGCCAAGGACTGCTTGAACATTTTTCTCGAAACCACTTTCGAAGGCGGGCGGCATGCGCGTCGGGTCGAAAAATTGAACCGCTCAAACTGAGCACCTTGAACTGATCTCTAACCAGGGCATGACAACTGATGTTAGATAACGACAATAGCTCCGCCGCGCCGGATTTGGTTGGCTTTTTTGACGCTGGATTGGGGGACCGCGATCCCGCAGTGTGCACAGCCATTCAACAGGAGTTGGACCGCCAGCAAAATCAGATCGAACTGATCGCTTCCGAAAACATTGTTTCGCGAG
>DFRF01000028.1 GCA_002378125.1 Rhodospirillaceae bacterium UBA3470
TATGATCAAACGCGGGAAGCCACCCCGGCAAGGTTCTTGGAGCCTTCCTGGTGGAGCCCAAGAACTCGGCGAGACCATTCGCGAAGCCGCCCGGCGCGAAGTTCGAGAGGAGACGGGGCTACAGATCGAAATTTTCGGCCTAATTGACGTCGTTGACTCCGTGCGCTCCGACGCAGATGACAAAATCGAATACCACTATACGCTCATCGACTTGGCTGGCTACTCAGTTGGTGGCACTCTGATGGCCGGGGGTGACGCTCAAGACTGTAGATGGTTCACACGGACGGAGATCAATGCAATGGATATTTGGTCAGAAACTAAGAGGATTATCTCGCTAGCCGTGGATAAATTCGGCGCGATAGATAAAACGAATAGTTAGTTTCTTGGTCAGGTTCCTGTACTACTTGCACAGGCACCTTTCTTCAAATGGGCTTCATGCATCGTCGCCATCATTAGCTCATTGATTGCTGGAGCTAATAACATTGATGGTGGCAGTCCGCCAAAAAACACCATCTTTTGACAACGGCTTCTGATTGACCTTCTCGCCAATGGGCAAATCTTTTATCAATGCGTTACCATCATAAGACGTATTGCCAAGCAAATGAAAATAATACCGACAATCCAGTTAATTACCCGCTGAGTGCGATTAGATTCACGTAAAAATTCACTCAGTAACCCAGCAAACCAGGCCATGCTGCCAAAGATCATGAGAGTCGCCACGATAAATAAGGCACCGAGGATCATCATTTGCCCGTTTAAACTGCCAAAACCTGGGTCCGTGAACTGCGGCAGATAGGCAAGGAAGAAGACCGCCACCTTGGGGTTGGTGATATTCATCACAATGCCACGGCCAAAAAGCTTACCGCTTGATAAGCGCAACCCTTCCCCCTCTATAGGCATTGGCTCGGCGCGGAAAGCACACAAGGCCAAATATAGGAGATAACCCGCGCCAATAATCTTTAAACTTGTGAACGCTGTCGCGGAGGCGAGGAAAATGGCTGCCACGCCGAAAGCCACGGCAGCCGTGTGTAACATGATCCCCGTGCATAAACCCAATGTCACCAACAATGCGGAACGCCAACCATATAGGACGGATTGCGTTAGCACGAAGATATTGTCCGGCCCGGGCACGAGCGCGAGTGCCAAGGCAGCGGCGAAAAACAGGCTCAACGTATCGATGGAGATCATCATATTAGTTGGTGCATCCTCCACCCCAAATGCTACCAGACAGACCGTAAATTTCCGCGACGATATCGTCGAAGTTCACAGCGGTGCCATCCGCGTCCGGCCTAGGATATTCGGAAAAGGTCCTGGGCCGTCTCGGCCATAATCATCTTCTTTTGGGCCTCGTCAAAACCGGCGTCTTCGATCACCTTTAAAGGTTCCATGTCTCCAATAGGAAACGGATAGTCTGAGCCAAGCATGACCTTATCATGGCCGCAGCAAGAACACAGGAACGTCAATGCGTCTGGCTCAAAAAGCACACTATCGAAGTAGAGCTTCTTGAATTCCGCTTCCACGTCCGCGCATTCGTCGGGGTGGATCGCGTGGTTGCGTTTGAGCCGGCCCAACATGTACGGAATGGCGCCGCCGCCGTGGGAGAACACGCATCGGAGCCCTGCGAACCGGGTAAAATGTCCTGCGAAGAGCATCCGCGAGACGGCAGTGGTCGTGTCCGTTCCGCGCCCCACCGCGTTCATCATCCCGTAATCGTTGAGGCGCATATCGCCGCATCCAAACATGGGATGGATATAGACCGTGGCACCCAATGCGCCAGCCGCTTCCCAAAAAGGATCCAGGTCCGGATCATCCAGGTTGCCGGCCTGGCCATTGGGTTGCGTGCCGATCATAACCCCATGGGCTCCCGAAGCCATTGCCTCTTCCAGTACCTTCGCGGCACGCACGCCATCCTGAAGTGGCACGGTGGCCAAGGGATGTAAACGACCCAAGTCTTCGGTCCCTGCAATTTGGTGTTCATTCAGAAACTGGCTCCAGCCTCACCCTCTTCAGGCGGCAGCTCATAGCCGAAGCTGTCGAGCCAACCGCCCACCACTTGGCTCTCGATAGACTGCGTGTCCATCCATTCCAGACGCATGTCAGAGTCGCGGAGTTTCGGGGACAAGGGGCGGGTCGGAGCCTGCCCCATAAACGCCAACCGGTACTTGCCGTCTTCTTCCAATAATTGGATGTTTTGAAACCGGTCAATCTTCGAAAGCCAACGCCTTTAGCATGATTTGCGGCGTGAAGTGGGCATGGATGTCGATAATCATAGGTCGGTCTTTCCACCGTTCAGAAGGTTCTCGATAAGGTAACTACGCATGGGTAATTCGTGAATGGAAACGCCCATGGGATGAAGCGCATCATTCACGGCGCTAGCAATCGCGGCCGGAGCACCAAGATAACCGCCCTCGCCCGACCCTTTTTGGCCGTGAGAGGTCAGCGGCGACGGCGTGCAGTGGTCCACATCCTTAACCATGGGCACTTCATAGACAGACGGCATCAGATAGTCGGCGAAGGTCGCGCTTTCGAATTGGCCATCGGGCTGATAGGCAAATTTCTCGTAAAGCGCCGCGCCGATCCCATGGGCAAGACCACCAATAACCATGCCGCGAACGATGTCTGGGTTGATCATGGTGCCACAATCGTGGCCGATGGCGTAGTCGAGTATTTTCACATGCCCGGTGCCCGGATCGATCTCCACGTAAGGAATGTGCGCCTGGAAGGAGAAACAGGGATAAATCTGGACACGCTGGCACTCATCAGGCAATTGCCCGCCGCCTGGCACTTGGAACACATGCTGCGCCTGTAATCCCGGCTCCATATCATCCGGCATCTTGTGATACGCCTTGTGCGCAATAAAGCAGATTTCTCTCCACGTGAGCGTCCGCATGGGATCGCGTCGAACGAAGACGCTTCCATCCGCGTATTCAAGATCATTTTCCGGCACTTGCAGGTTGTAGGCCGCGATCTTCATAGCCTTGGCGATGATCTTCTGGGCCGCTGCTGCCGTTGATGAACCCAGCATGATCGCCATGCGGCTAGCTACCGGGCTCCGAGTTATCGGCGCATTTAGCGAGTCCGCATGAACAACACGGATATCATCCGGGTCGATCCCGAGTTCCTCGCCAATGATTGTCGCCACAAGGGTCTCGTGCCCCTGCCCTGATGTGGTAGTGCCGATTACGCCGGTAACCAAGCCGT
>DFRF01000193.1:0-478 GCA_002378125.1 Rhodospirillaceae bacterium UBA3470
GCCATTCGCATCGAAGACCGTATAGATCGTTTACCTAAGGTTTAGATTTGTCCTGCTATTTTTGACGATCGCGGGGAATAAGTTTGGAGTGTTATGAGTATCCCGTTTTCTCTGATTTTGGACATGTTCGTTGCCGTCTTGCTCATTGTTATGATCGGGTATGCCGTCACGTTAAACAAACGCCTCGGCACGTTGCGGCGCGACAAGGAGGAATTGCAGAAATTGGCGCTTAATTTCGGTGACGCTACGGTACGGGCCGAAGAAAGCACGGTGCAATTGCGGGCAACGATCGATGTTCTCCAAGAACAAATCAAAAGAGCAGAATCCTTGCGTGAAGATCTTGTCTTCCTCGTTGATCGCGGTAATGGGACCGCAGACACGCTTGAAGAGCTGGTTCGCACGGCGCGTGACAAGCTTGGCGTTATGCCGCGCCCCGCATCAAGCGAAACGGCGGCTGATGAGAAATCGGCGCAGTCAC
>DFRF01000193.1:868-9525 GCA_002378125.1 Rhodospirillaceae bacterium UBA3470
ACCAAAGACCGGTGCGGCGGACTGGTCCGCAGGGGATCAGATGTCGGAGGCTGAACGGGAATTGTTGAAAGCGCTCCGAGCCGCCGGTTAGGCGTTATGCGGAGACAGCGGACAGGATACACAATGGCGAAAATATTCTCAAAAATCCGGTTTTTGGCGCTGACGATATTTTTCGCGACGCTGATGTTGAGCGTTAAGATCAGCGACATTTGGGATGGCATCGACGGCCTGCTTGGTGGTGCCATTCAGGTTGCCGAGGCGCAGGCACAGGCGCAGACCAACGATGCCCCTGCCAAAAATCCTGAGGATAAGCGCGAGAATCTTGAAGCCGCGCGGGAAAAGGAAGACGATCCTGACGCGAACGAAGAAGAGGATGTCTCCCGTCTCATCACCGATGACCCCACGCTTATGTCGCCAGCGGAGATCGAGATTCTTCAGCAGCTGGCTGTTCGCCGCGATAACCTTGACGCTCGGGAGGCCGAATTTAGCGCCCGCGAAGGGTTGTTTAAAGCTGCGGAGGAACGTATCGACAAGAAGATCGCGGAGCTCCAGAACCTGCGGGTTACAATCGATAGTCTGATCAAGAAGTTCGACGCCCAGCAAGATGCCAAGCTAAATAGTCTGGTGAAAATCTACGAGAATATGAAGCCCAAGAGTGCCGCGCGTATCTTTGAGCAACTTGAAATGGATACGCTCCTTGAAGTGGCTGAACGCATGAAGGAGCGCAAGCTCGCAGCGATCATGGCACAGCTGGGGGAAGAGCGTGCCCGCGAAGTGACGGTTGAGCTTCGTCGGTTGCGGGAAATGCCCAAGGTTGGGGGTTGATCCACGTGATCCTTCCGACGGCCGGAGGGCTTTTGCGATGAGTGGGTTGTGCCGAATCTTGATGGTGTCATTCGCGCTCATGTCCGTCTTGACATGGGTCGTTCCCGTTGCGGCGGAACATGTGAGCGTCCGTGCATCGCGGGGAGATGACTTCGGCCGGATCGTGTTCCTCTGGGATCGGCCAGTTTCTCATGAGATGGTTCAGAACGGCCGAACTCTCACCATCCGCTTTGGACGGCCGATCGAGGCCTCTTACCAAAGGGTGTTAGGCGCGCTGCGGAAGTATATTAATCGGGTTCGAATCAATCGTGATGGTCGATCCGTGACATTTCAACTGACCGACGCTTTTGAGGCCTTCGGATTTGATTCCGGGAACGCGGTGATAGTCGAAATTGCGGAACTGCCTGAGCCGGCGCCAGCGCCCCAGCCTGAAGCCGGACAGGCATCTATCAAAATCTTGGCGCGAAAGTCGGTTGCCCAGGCGGTTGCTAAGAACGGCCTGCCAAAAATCCGGGTGCGCACGGGTCGTCATCCGGATTATTCGCGTATCGTGATCGATTGGCCGGAGAAGGTTGATTACAAGTTCGACCGGAAGGGTGGCGCGGTGGTCATCCGGTTCGGCAATGCTGCTGATCTTCAAATCGCGGATTTGAAGCGTCGTCCGCCACCCTATGTCGGTGAGGTTCGAGCGCGCCCCGGTGCCAGCGAGACCGTGTTGGAGTTGGCCGTCACGCAATCGTCCGATGTCCGTCATTTCCTTTCCGGCTCGAAGTTGGTTCTAGATGTGCGCCGTCCCACCGGCTCGGAAGAGTTTGCCGCACTTCCCGAGGTCGCCCCCGCATCTGCGACGGCGCCTGATGCATTGGAAAAGACAGAATCCGAAAGCAATACCGACGCAAAGTCGTCGGCGCAGTCGGTCGAGGCAGAACAGACAGGATCTGCGCCGGCGCAGCCTGAACCGGCCGTGGAAACAGCGTCGGCGCCCGAACCTTCCAATTCAACCGTGGCGCCGACGGCAGCCGCGGCGCCTGAACCGGAAGCGCCCGGTACTCAAGCTGACGCGAGCCGCGAGGTTTCGCCACGCGCTGCTCAAACGAAGAGCAAGCCTATCGTCCTCCGACCTGTTGCTGTGTCGGCCGTGCAGCCCGCCGCTTCTGCGGAAGGTAAACCGGCGGACCCCAATGTCGAAGGGACTGAAACGTCCCCCAAGCCTAGTGCCAAGACAGGGGTCAAATTTACATTTGATTGGAAAGAACCCGTCGCTGCTGCGGTGTTCCGCCGGGTCGGATATTTGTGGCTGATTTTTGACAAACCGGCGCGAATTGATGCGCAATCCCTGCTGCAGTCGAGCGGTGGCGTCATTCAGTCCATCGACCAAGCGCCGATGCCCGATGCGACCGTGTTGCGAATGCGCGTGTCACGCCGGATCAATCCGACTTTATCCCGCGATGGCTTAAGTTGGATTATCGAGCTGTCGAAGCGGGAAACGGGAGTCTCCAAGCCCATCGAGGTCAACGTGCAACCGGACTCACCCGTTGGCCCAAGGATTTTCTTGCCGGTGCTGGAGCCCGGAAAGCCAGTCGGGATCACTGACCCCGCCGTTGGTGACAACCTCGTGGTGGTTCCCGTCATTCCGCTGGGTCATGGTCTGCAGAAAACCTTTACATATTCGCAACTTCGGGTCCTTCCGTCGTTACAAGGTATCGTCATAAAGCCCTTAGTCGATGACCTTCGCGTGCGACCGCTCCGTCAAGGTGTCGAATTGACATCGGGCGCAAAGTTAGCGCTGTCGCCTGTGTCCGCCGACGCCGCCGCCAGGGCGAAGCTTGCCGCTACAAAACCGTTGACCAAAATACTTGAATTGGAGAAGTGGGAAGTCACGTCTATCGAACAGTTTAACGAGGAGAAGCAGAACCTACAAGATGAGGTCGCGGCGGCGCAGGGCGAACAACGCATTCTTGAACGTTACAATTTAGCACGGTTTTACTTTGCAAACCGGTTTGCCCCGGAAACGCTCGGCGTTTTAGCGGAACTAAAGCGTGAGGAGCCGGAGATTGAAAACGAGCGGGAGTTCCGTCTGATCCGAGGCGGCGCCAGTTATCTTATGGGGCGCCTGTCGGATGCCGCGTCCGATTTTACCCACGGAAGCTTGGATGGATCCGATGAAGCCAATTTCTGGCGGGCTGCGGTGGTTGCTGAAGCGGGAGACTTGTTGGCGGCAGCCCCGACCCTAACCCGTGTAGGTGTGGTGACAAGGAAGTATCCGAAACAACTCAAACTCCAGATGGGGACGCTGGTTGCCGACGCGGCCGTCGAAATTGGGGATATCCAGTCTGCCAAGACCTACATCAAGGCCATGAAAAAGCTCGAACCCGACGAGGCACAATTGGCTGCTATCGAATTCGTCGAAGGGCGTATGCTTAATCTCAAGGGCGATACGGACGGCGCTATTTCGAAGTGGGAAGGGGTTCAGGAGAAGCGCAACAAATGGATGCGGGCGCGGGCCACCATTGCCCGCACGGAACTGCTTTTGAAATTGGACCGTATGAAGCCTATGGAGGCCATTAAGCAGCTAGAAAGCCTCCGGTTTTCCTGGCGCGGTGATGATTTCGAGTTTTCCTTGCTCCGACGTCTTGGTGGGCTCTATTTGGACGAGGGGATCTATCGCAACGGTCTCCAGGCCCTGCGTCAAGCCGCCACGTATTTTCGCAACAACGAGGAAGCGCCGCAGGTCACCCAGCAGATGGTCGATGTCTTCAACGGGCTATATTTGGAAGATGGCGCCGATGAGATGTCGGCCGTCACGGCGATCGCCGTTTTCGAGGAGTTCAAGGAACTCAAGCCAGCCGGGGCCAAGGGCGATGAAATGATCCGCAAGCTCGCAGATCGGCTCGTGGGTGTTGATCTGCTGGATCAGGCAGCGGAAATTCTAGAGGGTCAAATTCGATCTCGTCTAAAAGGCGTCTTGAAATCGGAGGTCGGTGCACGTTTGGCCATTGTTTGTCTATTGGCCCGCCGTTATGACCGTGCCCTGGCAGGTTTGGATGCGACCAATGTGCGGAATGCGCCAGCGGCTTTGGTCACGCAACGGCGACATTTACGGGCCCGCTCATTGATAGGGTTGAATCAATCGGAGAAAGCGCTGGAGGTCTTGAAGAAGGACAAGACCACGGACGCCGATCTCCTCAGGGCCGAAGTTTTCTGGAATGGCGGCGATTGGCCTAACGCATCGAAAGAGCTGCGGAAAATACTCATGGCGTCCGACGCTAAGAAGAACAAACCAGTGAACCCGGAGCAGGCGCAGAAAGTTCTGAACTATGCCATTGCCCTTGCCCTTTCCGGAAACGAACGAGCTCTAGCCAAGGTTCGCCAGGATTATGGGCCGGCTGTTCAGGTGACAGAATTGAAGGATGCTTTCCGGTTGGTGTCTGCGCCAACAGCGCTTGGGCTGATCAGCCCGAATTCCGTGCTGTCGCGGGTCAAGCTGGCCGAGAACTTCAAGACGTTCCTGTCCAAGTACAAGAAGCTGCTGCAAGAGAGAGGTTTGAGCCGTGTTATCTCAAAGGAGGCAGCATTGGCAGACACCAAAGAACTACCTGAGACCCAAGGCGGATAATAATACTCTCGCGCTAAAGAACCATGGATATCCTAAAGGACACTACTCTAGTTTCAATTGACATTCTGACCTGGGATGACGAACCCACTACCTTCAGCAACATGGTTCATATCCTGTCGCAAGTAGTGGTCGGCGAGGCTCACACCAATACATTTCCTAGGATGGTGGTGTAGATTCTGAAGGAACCCGTCGAAAAAACCTCTCGATATCTTTATCCGCGACAGGATTATGCCGTAGATGTCGGGTTTAAAGACTCTCAAGAATATGTGCGCCACCGGACCACGGTCAGCTTGTCATGTTGACGGAGAAGGTGGCGCCAAATGCGGTGAAAGAGGCGACCTCCCATGGGGTCGGCCCCTATATCGCGGAACCATTTTGGCTGAGGCGGTGCAGCGCAAGATTAAGGCACTTGTGCGGCGATCATGGGCTCAGGTCTAACCGCCAAAGCTCCGAACCAGCGATCCCACTACCATGTACCAACCGTCCACTAGGACAAAGAAGATGATTTTGAAGGGAAGGGCGATAATGATCGGCGGCAGCATCATCATTCCCATGGCCATTAAAACCGATGCCACCACCATGTCGATAACGAGAAATGGCACGAAGATGAGAAATCCAATCTCGAAAGCGCGCCTGATTTCCGAAATCATGAATGCGGGAATGAGGATGCGGAGGGACAAGTTTTCAGGCTGAACATTCTCCGTGCTGGTCCCTGAGATCTCAACGAACAAGGTAAGATCCCGCTCTCGGACATGGCGTAGCATGAAATTACGAAAGGGCACAGACACGCGTTCAAAAGCTTCGAACTCATCAATCTCTTCTTCGATCATGGGCTTAATGCCGGTGTCGTAAGCCTGTTCGAATGTCGGCATCATGATGAAGAAGGTCAAGAACAGAGCGAGTGAGATTAGCACTTGGTTTGGCGGCGTCTGCATAGTGCCCATGGCTGTGCGCAAGAAGGACAGGACGATTAATATGCGAATAAAAGAAGTCACCATCACGAGCAGGGACGGTGCTAGGCTGAGTACGGTGATGAGCGCGATAATCTGAACGAGGCGCCCTGTCGCCTCGCCGCCATCTCCAAAGTCCAGATTGATAGATTGGGCGGTGGCCGGTTCGGCGACGCAGATCAGGATAAAGATCAGAGTAACACTCAGGCCCGCTGCACCGGCAAACCAAAAAAATGAACGTAGGAGAGGGGGTCGGCGGTTCATTGTCTGTCCTCGCCATCGCCATCGCCTGATTTTGCAATGGCGATAGGGACATCACCCTCGGTCGCAATCTCTCTCTCGATGACCGTTTCGGAGGTTGGTGAAATCAACAGGAGGTGCTCAACATCGTCACGGCGCACCAGCACCATTCGACGGCGCCCATCAACCGCTGTCACTTCAACGACAGAAAGACGACGCTTGCCTCCTGGCTTGATGGCAGTGGCTGGAAATCCCAACCCGGCGCGACGCGCGAGGGTCGCCAGCACGCCGATCAACCCAAGGACGAAAACCAGGGCCAAGAAGAAACGGAAATAATCCATGGCCTCCATTAATCATCGGCTCCGTCGTCAGGTGCAGTCTCACCGCCCATGGCACCATGGCGGGCGCTCAGCTCCTGCTGCAGGCTATTCATGTCGATAATGATCGCCTCTAGTTCCCGGATTAATGTCTCCCGATCGGTTTGCGGTGCTGTACGGAGCACCTCGCTGACATCCTGAACTTCGCCGCTGAGCGCACTGAGGTCAGCGTCCTCTCCGGCGGCTAATGCTTCTCGGCCGAACTGGATGCGGCGGCGAACAGCGTCTAGGCGTATCTGTAGATCGTGCGCGGTGGCGTTCATTACTTGGCTCCGTTGTCCTGCCGCCATTTTGTAGCCAGGGCATCTGCCAGTTCGAGCACGGTCTCGCTTCTCCCGTCGGCGGCCGTTTCGTCCTGATGGTGACCCGGAGGGGCTTCGCCGTTGGCGCGGTACAGATAGATAAGAATTTCGGCGACGGCCGCAAAGGCGCCCGAGGGAATCTCTGTATCTTCATTAACCGCCGAAAGGAGTTGTGCCAGATCTGCGTCTTCGCGAACCTTAATCCCTTGCGCGAAGGCGATCTGCAAAATTTGCTCGGCTGTGGTGCCGCGTCCAGCGACGACCACCTTCGGTGCACGGTCCGTTTCCTGAGCCTGGTGAAGGGCCACGGCGACGGCATCTTTAGTCTCTGGGATCGGCTTCAGGTCGCCGTGATCTTGTTCGTCCGATGACGTCAAAGTGGAATCCCAACATCTGATCATAACTTCTATCAACGTAAGCTCCTCCGGGCTTCCTTAACAACGGGTAAAACACTGCGCTTGTTCCAAGACACCTAATTGTCTGAGAACCCGCCATTATTGCGTCTCCTCATAGGCCGGATCGGGGCAAGAAGTTGGGCCCCGGGTCAGAATTCCGAAAGGTTTTCGTTCCGGTGATTCGCACACCACGCGGTGGGACGGGACCGCATAGTCATATTTTAAAGTGTATTCGATATGTTCAGGATCGGCATCGGCCCCTCGAGCTTGCATGCCGTTGGGCCCATAGTCGCGGTCGCGCGTTTCTTTGAAAATCTGGACGCGACAGGTTCATAGGTGGAGACCTGCCGTGTGGTCTACCAGTTATTGGCTTTCTGGTCTCCACGGTAGAGGAGCCGTGCCATGGATACGGTGGTAGTGCTTGGCCTTCTAAAGCTAAGCCTGACGCAATTGATCCGAACTTCCGCGCGTGCTTGTTCTATGGTATTTACAATCATTTATTGATGGTCTCCATAAGAAAACACTTCAATTGCGAATTGAATGTCTCCACGTGCTCAAGGCTGGCCAGGTGGCGGGCCGGCGTTAGCCAGTGCAAGGCGGCACCTGGTATTTGCGCGGCCAGGAGCTCGGATATCTCCGGAGGGATGCCGGGATCATCCGGCGCGGCGATCACCATAGTTGGAATACGAATTTGAGAAAGTTGGTCGACAGTGTCCAGATCAGCCAGCGCCAAGGCGCATGCGGCGAAAGTCTTGGGGTGAAAGCGGCGAAAGGCAGCGGACATGTAACGATATCCAGGGCCGCTGGTGTCCACTTCCTGATCCGTGAACCAGCGCCGCATCATGGTATCGTGAAGATGTTCAGTGCCGCGGTCCAGCACCTCCGCTGCACGGTTCCGCCACAACTCCTGTTGGGCGGGTGTATAGCGCGGCGCGGTATTCAGCAGCGTCAAGGAGCACAATCGATCGCTGTGGCCAATCCCCAGATGCTGACCAACCATGCCACCCATGGAGACGCCCACGTAATGCGCGTGTGCAATGCCAAGGCGGTTCATAAGGGCAATGACGTCATCAGTCATGTCGCCGACCGTATACGGGCCATCGGGTCGACTGGTTTGGCCATGGCCGCGAGCGTCGAACCGAAGTACCCGGAAACCTGCCAGGGCGGTCAGATGTGGTCGCCAGAAATTCCGATCGGCCGCAAAGCAATGTGCCAACATGACCGTGGGCGCATTTTCTGGGCCGTCCAGATCATAGGCGACTGAGAGCGCGCCAAGGGAGACACTTCCCATATCCTACCTTCGCCTGTGTTGGCGGTTCTAACGAAACAATATAGCGACGTTGTAGTCAATTCTGGCAGAGGTCTATCCTGCGTGGAAGCAATCTGCGAAGCTCTTACCCATGGCTCGGATCAATTGGAAGTAAAGTTCGGGGCCGGCATCCAATGTGGCACCCAAGGGATCGATAACGCCCGACCGCGCCGATGTTCCCTCAATAACCGTGTCCACTAACTTCGATTTGAATTGCGGTTCGGCGAACACACATTTCACGCCCTTTTTCGTAACCTTCTCACGAATGATCTGCAGGCGCTTCGCGCCTGGCATCACTTCTGGTGACACGGTAAGAGTGCCCGAAGACAGCATATGGAAACGTTTTTCAAAATACTGATAGGCGTCGTGGAAGGTGATGAATTTATGATCATCGGCGTGGGGTAAGGATTTCCTGATCTCCGCCGTCAGGTTATCGAGGCGCTCGATCGTCGCGCTGGCGTTGGATTTGTAGATTGCGGCGTGTTTCGCGTCGGTGCGAGCGAGAGTGTCGCGTATCACTGTAACTATGGCCTTTGCGTTTTCAGGATCTAGCCATACGTGCGGGTCAAACTCGCCGTGGTGGTGATCATGGTGACCATGTTCGTCGTGTTTCTTTTCGTCGTGCGCATGTTCGTCGTGTTTC
>DFRF01000150.1 GCA_002378125.1 Rhodospirillaceae bacterium UBA3470
GAATTTCCGCAAGCAATCCGCCGGTGGCCATAGCGACGATCTCATCCCGCCCAACAGGCAGGTCGGCGAACAGACGCTCCAAGATCCAATCAAACCCATTGATCTTAATTGACGCGGCACAGCTGGGCACGCCGATCACAGGTGTATCGTCCAGACCGCCGAGCAACAGCAGATTGCCGGGGTCGACAGGCATACCCAATTGCACAATCGTGCCACCACTTGCGGTCAAAGATGCGGGTATGACGTCTTTGCGATCAATAATTGCGGACGCGCCAAAAACCATGATGATATCGCAGTCCTTTTCCTGCGCTAAGCAGATCTCCTTGGCCACAACGTCCTCGCGGTGCGCGCACTCCGCAAGATGAACCAAGCTGCCGGACAAGGAATTCACTCGCGTCGCCATGGCCTCTCGCCGTTTCGCCATTACCTTATCCGCGTCACCGGGCAACCGGGAAAGGATTAGACCTACCCTTTTCGGCTGGAACGGGTAAACATCCAGACTTAGGCGGTCAACCGTGGCTATAGCTTCCAGGTTCGATAGACTGGCGTCAGAAACTGCAATAGGGATGATCTTTACGGTCGCAACGAGTTGACTGGCGCGTACCCGAGAATAAGGCGGTAAGGTAGCGATCGTTATACCTTCATCGATATGATTGGCTTTGGCGATCTTGCGAAAATCAGCGACAAATACCCCATCCACTGCAGCGGAAAAGTTGACCCGGCCGGTAAAGGGATCTGCCGTGTCAACATGGTCGCCGCGGATAAACTCAGCTACCCGTTTGGCAGCCTCGTCCTCATGGACATCTCCTGGTTCCAGGCGCGCTGCGACAACCGTCGTCAAATTCGCATCTCTAAGCTGAGCGATCTCCGCAACGCCAATCCGCAGGCCCTTATTGAGCCGTCCGTCCGGCAACCTAACCGAATGGGCGAGAATGCATCCAAGCGCCTTATCTATGCATACTTCGCCGAAAATCATGCGCTATTTGCACCCAAAATCGCGATAAGGGCAAGCCGTCGGATCACGAGGCAGGCGCAGGCATGGCATCGGGACTGAGCTCTTCCACCAGCTTGTCGCTTTCGGAACTGATGACCGTATGCAACTGATCCAAAAAGACACGTTTTTCCAATCCCGGGTAGATGGGGTCGAGGAAATACAGGGTGACCTTTCCGGCTCCGATGGTGCTGGCGCCTTTTGGCCAATAGACGCCGGAGTTCAAAGCAACCGGAATGACCGGCAATCCGAGACGCTTATAGAGCAGGTAAATTCCGCCTTTCAGTTCCGGGTTTTGCAGCGGCGCCTGACGTGTGCCTTCGGGAAAAATCAGGAGGTTTCGGTTCTCGGCGACGGCCGCTTCGGCTTGTTCATACATGTGCGTAAGGGCCTTGCGGCCCTTCGTTCGATCGACGGCAATCATCTTCAAATGCTTCAAGTACCATCCAAATACCGGAATCTTAGTCAAACTAACTTTCAAGACCGGCACTATCTCGGGCACCAGTAAATAGAGGGCCATTGTCTCCCATGCGGATTGGTGCTTGGCGGCGAAAATCACCGACTTTCCCTCAATGGCATGCGGATCGCCACGGACTTCAAACGTCAGATTTAGGATATGCCGGCAAAGGAACAGGAAGCCTTTGCAATAGAACTGTGAACACGTCCGGGCCCGACGGTCCGCCTGACCGCCGAGGATGAGAAACGGGATCGGCAGGACAAACAGGATCGTCCATAACCCCCACATGAGAACAAAAAGCTTGGATTTGAGAACCTGCATGATGCGACTATTGCACGCGGGATTTGAAGGGTCGAGGTCTGAAAGCCGCCGCGGCACTTGCCCGAAAGCTTAACGCTTGCCTGGGAATACCATCAATGGCGATAGTGACGGTTTGGAAATCCATCTGGAGGGATCTGAATATTGCCCCGATTGCCAATCGAACTGCAGGACTGCCTACTCCACCGCCCCAGTAGCCGGCTTCTTCGCCGCATAGGCGACCGTTTAGAGTTGACGCCGACAGAGCCATTTCCGAATAGCTTTCCAGATACGATACATCAAAGTTGCTGAAATACCCGCTCGGACCACGTGATGGGAAGGAGAAGTCAGACACTGCCAAATTCACTCAACTTATAACCCATCAGTTTAACCATGATCTCCGGCTGGCCTCCAAGCGGTTGCGACCGTAGCAGGTCAAGATTGAAAGGATTCTTCTATTCGGGCCATGGTCTGCATGGCTGGAAGGCATTGCTTGACGCTCCCGTTGGGTTCACGGCCCTCGGAGATTGCTGACAGAAACTCCCGGTCGATCAACTCGATGCCGTTATTGGAGACAGCAACACCGCTCAAATCTACAACCTCGTCCTTGCCGTCGTAGAGATCATCGTATCGTGCGATATATGTACCATTGTCACAGATGTAACGGAAATAGGCGCCCAAGGGCCCATCATTATTAAATGACAACGACAAGGAGCAGATCGCCCCCGAGGGCACTTTCATGCCAATGCTCATGTCCATGGCGATACCCAAGTCATCGTGCTTCGGGCCCTGCAGGCCAAAGGCTTCCGATGCGGTCTCGCCCGTCTGGTACTGGAATAGATCCACAGTGTGGCAGGCGTGATGCCATAGCAGATGATCGGTCCAGGTTCGCGGCTCACCCTTTGCGTTGATGTTCTTGCGCCGGAAGAAGTAAGTCTGCACGTCCATTTGCTGAATCTTTAATTCGCCAGCAACAATTTTATTATGAACCCATTGGTGGGATGGGTTGAATCGACGAACGTGGCCGGCCATCGCAACCACGCCAGTTTCCTCCTGGGTCCGAACAACGGCCTCAGAGTCGGCCAAATTGTCGGCCATGGGGATCTCCACAAGGACGTGTTTTCCAGCCTTCATGCAAGCGATAGCTTGTTCGGCATGGACCTGGGTCGGTGTGGCTAAAATGACCGCGTCGACGTCGTCACGAGCCAGGCTTTCGTCCAAGTCCCTAGTCCAATGAGCGATGCTGCGTTCCTTCGCGTAGCCCTCAATGTCATCCGGTACGCCGCCAACCACCGATGTCACCGTGACCCCGTCGATGGCGTCAAGCGCCTCTAGATGCTTCATTCCGAAAGCGCCCGCAGCGCCCGCCACACATACTTTCATTTGTCCAGTCCTCCTGTACTCCGTCTGGGGGTCGGCTAACGGTAAGGCGATGAAAGTTTGCCCTCGAAATGGCCTACCGATCAACTCAAGTTAAAATTACCCTTTTGAAGTGTGACATCTATCAGCCCAATTTTTCCCTATCCTGAAAATTGAGCGGCACGACTGGGCAGTAGGGTGTGATCAACGCACAAACGACGGGGGCTTTTTTTGGCTTCCTATTTTGTAAACGGCTCGGACTGAATCCACTCGATGGTTTCTCGCAGAAACGTAGGAAAGTCGCGTAAATGGACACCAAGGCTGTCGCGGCGGGTGAAGTCAAATCCGGTCGGCGTCGCCGCAGGTTGCATTATAGGGGCCGGCATCTTCATGTCGGGCAGAATCTTCTTGCACTCAGCATAAATCTCCTGCCAGTGCAGGCTCTTGTATACGCCAAAGTATCGGCCAGATGCATCAGGGTTTTCAAACGCTGCCAAAAACAGGTTTGCGAGGTCATACAAGTGGATCATGGAAGCGGAATCGTTGGGCGTCCTCTCATGACGCGCGGAACCGCCATCGATGACGCGTTTCAACCAGGCAAAGGGATTGTGGTTCATGTGCTCGGGCAGGATCGCCGGGCCGTAGAGGCCCGTCGGCAATATGATGGAGAGGCGGATGCCGTGTTCAGCACAAAATTTCATAGCGGCCTTCTCCATGACGGTCTTGGTTGCAGACGTGTACTTCTTCGCACGACATTGCTCATCGGCATCCGACCAATGATCGACCTCGTTCTTAACCGGCACCGATGGGACAGGATTAGTGCTCGATGTGGACGAACAGATCACCGCTGTCCGTACACCCTGGAGATGCGCCGCGCGGAGAATGTTTAGGCAGCCGTCGACCGTGGGCATGATTATCTCGGCATAACCGCGAGTGTCATCCATTTCCTTGGCCAGCGTGCCGTCGATCCCCTTATAGGTAGGAATGAGACAAGTGATAAACACACCGTCGGCGCCATCCAAAGGCGCAACGAAGGATGCCTCGTCGCCCATCTCGGCGCTGAACAGTGAGAGGTTTTCACCGCCTGGTAGGGCCTTTAAATAGAATGCTTTTTCAGGCGCGTTCCTGTCGCGGAGCGTGCCATTAACGGCGTAACCGCGTTGCAACGCGGCCCGAACAATATTTGAACCGACGAGTCCGCTGGCGCCTGCAACGCAAAGGGTGCTTACCTCAGTCATGAAAATCGCCTCCCGGATTAGATGTTGTCGCTGGGCAAGATCCTCGCAGTAATTGATCATAACGGCCTGCATGCAACACGCAAACCGGCGGCAACGATCAGACCAGAAAAATCCGCCGTCCAGTTTCGCTGGATTCGTAGACGGCTTCCTCGGCGCGGAGGTTCGCCAGGTAGTCCCGTCCCGTGTTGGCTACGGCAGACCCTAAAGTCAAATGGTCCAGAACCTGTTTCTGCGTCCGGTAGACGCTATCGCCGGCGAAGCCCCGGGCCTCCCAATCGAACAGGACGGCCTCTTCCGCGTTAGCGCCGAAGGCCCTAAAGAAAACCTTTCCGTCACCGCTGAGGCGAATGGTGCCCTTCGACCCCTCTACCCACATGTCGCCGATGGTTCGACGCCGGTCCTCAGCGATGTGGTCGGACAGGCGATTGCCGTCGAAGAGCGCGCGCACGCCGCTTTCAAATTTCATGATTATGAAGCCCGCGTCTTCGCCCGCGATATGCGGGTTCAATTGGGTGAGTTCTGCCGTCACGGTCTCGATTTCGCCGAAAAAGCCTCGAAAAACATCTATCAGGTGTATCGCCGTTTCGTGAACTAGGAAGCGCTCCATCTTCTGGAAGTAGGGTTGCCGGCGAAGGTAGGCCTCAGGGCCCTGACCATCTCCCGGCCGCAGGCGAAACGTGGCCTGATAGACCTCGCCAACCCTACCAGCGTCTAGCATCTCCTTGATCTTCATGTGCCACGGCTGAAAGCGGAAGTTTTCGTGCACAAACAAAGGCACGCTGGCATCTTCTGTCAATTGGACCGCCGCTTCCGCCTCTGCCAGGGAACGGGTGAAAGGCTTTTGACAAATAATCGGGATATAGCGCACCACGCACATCTCGATGAACGCCATGTGCATGTCGGGTGGTACTATGATGTCCACCAGGTCGGGCTTCACCGCGTCCAACATGGTTTCGAAATCATCAAAGGCCTGACAGCCAGCGAAGGCGGCAGCAGTCGCCGCCGCCTGGGCCTTGTTCAGGGAGCAGACGCCAACCAAGTTCACATCCAACCGCCTCCAAGCGTCATGGTGGAACTGACTGAAATAACCCGTACCGACTGTGGCCAGGCGCCGCTGCACCTGTGTTTCCAACATCGACCCTCTCCTATGAGTGCCAATGATATGGCGCGAGGCCCGCCTGATCCGTCCGGAACGTGGCGATGGAATCTCCGAGCAGACAGCCGAGATAGACGGTCTTCAAATCCGGTCCACCAAAAGCCAGGCTGGATATGTTCTTGAGCTTCTTCCCGGCCGCCTTGTCCAGGTGCGATCGGCCCAACTGATCAGCCTGGTAGGCCGCCTCAGTCCACGCGATATGATCAGGGTCGCTGTCTTCGACGATGATTTCACGGTTACCGTTGCGGTCCACTCGAATAACCCGATTGGACACGATGGAAGTGATCCACACGCCGTCGTCCGCATCGAAGGTCAGACCGTCCGGATATTCTCCTTCACCGAATTCTGTGATCGTTGTCTTATTCACGAGATTACCGCTACCGGAAACATCAAATCGTGTCAGACGGCGGGCGAAGGTTTCGTTGACATAAAGCTGTCCTGTTTCCGGGTGGACTAGACATTCGTTGGTGTAGCCTAAACCGTCCGCAACGATGCGCGCGCCCGTATCATCCACCAAGACTATAAATCCATCGGAACAATCGGCCCGGTATCCCAGGTCCCGCGGTTGGAGGCGCGTGCTCACCGTCACCCAGGTCCGGCCCTGACCATCCACGTGAACATAATTGGTCGGCGGCAGATCGATACCGTCGACACTGGTGAGGAACGGCGTCAGTTCACCATCTGGCGTTAACCGGAATACGCCGCCGTCTGTATCGCCCAAATGCGTGAGTAGCCATCCACCGTCACGCAGGATCGCAATGCCGTTGGGTTTCGGCTGAAAATCCCCTTTCGCCACTACAGTGACCATATCTCCCGTGGAGGCCAGCAGCGTGACCCCGCCCCGCCAGTCGGCCATGTGCAACGTTCCGTCCACGCGCGCCAACGCGCATTCGGGACGGTGCAGACCGCTTCCGATAAACTGAAGTTGGTCCAGATCGATCATGAGAACCTCCGGAGACAAGATAACAAATTGATTAGAATATTCGTTGCGTCACAGCAATTGCGGAGACGCCCTCAGTCGCGGAAGAACTCCGCCATAGCGATTGTGGCTGCAACCCCGGCATTCAGACTCTCAACCCCTTCGCGCCCACCTGGAATTTGGACCAACTCATCACAGTACTTACGCGTCTTCTCGCGAAGGCCTTCGCCCTCGGCGCCGATGACGATAACGGTTTTCTCGGCGAACTCGGCCTGCGCCAGGGTCTTTTTGCCACGCTCATCCATGCCGTAGGCCCAATAGCCCAGTCCCTTCAGGTCCTGCAACGCGCGAGACACATTGGTCACCCGGAACACCTTAACGAATTCCGCACCGCCCACGGCATAGCGGACTACCGTCGAACTCAGGCTGACCGACCGGTTCTTCATGACCAGAACGGCATCAACTCCGAAGAATGCGGCGCCACGCAGGATGGTAGCGAAGTTCTGCGGGTTGGAGACCTGATCGAGTGCCAGAATACAACGCCCATGTTCCAGGATATCCAGGTCTCGGTCGCCATAGTGCGGGCGGGGATTTGCAAACACCACAATGCCCTGGTGTTTATCATCTTCCGTAAATTCACCCAGACGCCGGAATGTCGGCCAGTCCAGAAATTCAGGTTCGATACCGTTTTTCTGTGCGAAGTCTATGAATTCCTGATGGTATTCTTCTTTGCCGGCAATAGCCATACGCTGGATATCCTGGGGCCGCGCCAGGAACACGGCGCGGACCGAGTGTTTGCCAAAAATCTTTTCCACAGTCCCGGGCTCCTCTGCCTCTTAGAGATAGAATCCCATGTAAAATTCGAGTACTCTCAGGGGCGTCTCATGACGAGCTTGGATCGGTTCAATTATCTCCGGCGTTCCCAAGCACAAGAGAGTTACCATCTCGTAGCCCGCCTACCCCAATTGAATTTTACTAGACAATACGTGGACCACACCCCTGACACCGTCTTTGGTAGCATGATCCATGAGCAGCCCGGCGGGCACCATGCCTTGTGTAAACGCCAGGGTTTTCTTGTGGGCGCTGACATTGGGCGGAAACGTGCACATAACTGGTAGGGCCCCATCTCTCTATTCTAGACTAGGATCATACTGAGAAACCTACAAAGGTTAAGGACCGATCATGAATAAAATCTATAAAGGCGTCTTCCCCATTGCCCCCACGCCATTCAACGACGACGGCGCCATTGATGCCGAAAGCCAGAAACGCGTCCTCGATTGCATGATAGACCAAGGTGTCGATGGTATCTGCATCCTGGCCAATTATTCCGAACAGTTTCTGTTGAGCGATGAAGAACGGATAGAACTCCTGGATTTGTGCATGGATCATGTAGCCAGCCGGGTGCCAATAATCGCGACCTGCTCACACTTCTCCACCCGCATCGCCGCTACTCGTGCCAAACAAGCGGCCCAGCGGGGTGCGGCAATGATCATGATGATGCCACCCTACCACGGCGCGCTTCTGAAGGCCGGCCCGCAAGGGATCATCGAGCATTTCACTGTCGTGGCCGAAGCTGCTGGTGTTCCGATCATGGTCCAGGACGCACCCCTAAGCGGGGTCGATCTCTCCATCGATCTATTGGTTCGCATGGCGACGGAGATGTCGGGTGTTTCCTACTTCAAAATCGAAACACCGCAGACCGCCGATAAGCTGCGCGCGCTTATTGCCGCCGGCGGTGATGCCATCGCTGGCCCCTTCGATGGCGAGGAATCGATTACCCTCATTGCCGACTTAAACGCCGGCGCGACGGGCACTATGCCGAGCGCATTACTGCCTGATCTCATCAGACCGGTGCTGACACATCACGCTGCCGGCGATTCGACTGCCGCTGAAGCCCAGTACGCGAAAATCCTACCGCTGATTAATTTCGAGAACCGCCAATGCGGGCTTCGGGCTTGCAAGGCCATCATGATGGAGGGCGGCGTAATCACAACGGATCATGTGCGCCACCCGTTGCCGCCGCTACCTACAGAAACACGTACCCAACTTTTGGATCTCG
>DFRF01000232.1 GCA_002378125.1 Rhodospirillaceae bacterium UBA3470
AGTTTCCTTACGAGGCGGTCCTAGAAATGGTTGCAGATTGGCATCCGGACCTGTTGGTGATTACCGATCAAGGTATCAACGACACGGGCTTTCCCCGCAAGGTGATTTACCGCGCCTGTAAGGCGTCAAAGAGGTGAAGGAGCGCAGTTCCCGTCTCTCTCGATGCTAGCGATCAAGTGCGTAGGACTGACACAGGTCAAACGATCCGCGCCGTCCGCAGTTCTGAAATCTTCGTTTTCGAGTAACCGAGTGTACCGAGAATTTCGTCCGTGTGCTCGCCCAATTGTGGCGGCCGGGTGCGGACTTCGCCTGGCGTTTTGGTTAAGCGCACCGGTGTCGCGACGATTGGAATATCCTTGGTGACGCCGGGGTAGGTCGTTTCCCGCAGCATTCCGCTCTCGCGGACGTGCTCGTTCTCCAGCGCCTGGCGCGGCGACAGCACGGGAGAGGAGGGTATGCGGGCTTCCGCCAATTGGGCGAGTGCGTCTTCGGTCGTCCGCTTGGCGCACCAATCGCGCATGCGATCGCTGATCGTTTCCGAATTATAGCCACGTGTGACATCGTCCTTGAAACGGGGGTCGGTGAGCCAGTGATCTTCGTCGCCGCCGTCGGCACGCATCAGTTCGACCCAGCGCTCAAACATAGGTTGGCCGGCGGAGGTGACGAAGATATGCCCGTCCTTGGTCTTGAAGTCATCGGCGGGTGCGGCGATCTGGCCTCGATTCAGGGTCGCTTCGCGGTCTGTTTCCAAGACATGTTGTTCGATCATCAAAGCATTCGTGGTCGCCAGCGCGGACGCCAACAATGCACCCTGAACTTCCTGGCCTTCCCCGGTGGCGTCGCGGTGCCGGAGCGCTGCCATAGCACCGAAGGCGGACAGGGAGGCCGTCGCGTAATCGACCCACGGCGAGAAGGACTTCACCGGTTGGCCTGGGGTGCCTGAGATATACATGTTGCCGCACATGGCCTGGGCGACGGAATCGAGCCCTACTTTTGTGGCATAGGGCCCCATGGTGCCGAAGGCCGTGGCGGTTACCAGTATAATGTCTTCCTTGTTGGCTTTTAGAGTTTTGTAGTCCAGGCCCAATTGCCCCAGGGCCCTGGGTGGCATGTTGGCGATGACGATATCGGCGGTGGCTACCAGTTTGTCCTGAATGGCGCGGCCCTCCGGTTTCGTGGGGTTGAGGGTTAGGCACTGCTTGTTCCGGTTGCATTGCACGAACATGGCACCGGTGATGTCTTCTTCGCCAAGCGGGTACATACCCCGGTCTTCCCCGCCGTCCACCTTTTCAATTCGGATCACCTCGGCGCCCATGTCCGCCAGTAAAGCGCCGCACCACGGCCCGGCGATGAACCGACCAAAATCCAACACCCGAATTCCTTCGAGGACACCCGTCATAATCGTCTCCTGATCATCTTAACCTGCCTGGGAAATCTCCGGATAACCGGCATATTCGTCTATCGCGGCGGGATTGGAAACAGTCGTTCGCTGCATCAACCGGCGGTGTTTGGTTACGTCGAAGGGGGTGGCACGGTGCAGCGTTGCTCGGTTGTCCCAGACAATGGCGTCGCCAGTCTGCCATTTGTGCACGTAAATCTCGTTGGGCGCGATGGCCCGGTTCAAGAGGTCATCAAGCATGGCACGGCTTTCTTCTTCGTCCCAACCGATAATGCATTTGGCGTGTGCGCCGATCATCAGGGACTTGCGGCCCGTGACTGGATTAGTCTGAACCAAGGGGTGGCGTGCCGGTGGGTTCTCAGCGCGCTGGGCCTTGTTAAACTCGAAGCCCGACTGGGCGCGCGACCAAGTGAAGTCGTGTTCCACGACACAGCCGTCTAACCGCGCCTGTATCGAAGGGTCAAGAGCCTCGTATACGGCACGGGTGGAGGCAAATTGAGTATCTCCACCAGTGGCAGGTACTTCGCGCGCGGTGAGTACGGAGCACAATGATGGCACCTCCTTAAAGGTGCTGTCCGCATGCCAGAGCATATTGCCTTTCTGATAAAATATGCGTTTGTCATCCGGGTTCATAGCTTCCCCAGTGGCTATGTCGATATTGGATTGCCGCGCAAAGGGTGTTCCGACGGCGGGATTGACGCTGACCGTCTTTTCCAAGGGTCCGAAGCGCTCTGAGAACAGTACTTGTTGGTCGTCGTCCATGGGCTGGCCGCGGAAAACTATAACCCCGTGCGCCTCAAAGGCTCCTCGAACGGCGTCAAATGTCTCGGTGGACAAGTTAGTCAAATCGACCCCGGAAATTTCTGCGCCAAAACGTTCGGCCAGCGACGTGACGGTGATGGTCATTGCGGCCTCCATTGAACCACCTGAATTATTCTCGCAGCGGCATACTCCGACAATAAAATTATATTTCAGCGGCTTATGTACAACAGGTCATCTAAGTGGTCGAAGCATTGGTGCGACATATATATGGTTGCACGGGTTTTGGACAGAATGGATTGAATTTGCTAGATTGCTAAGCCTGCGGACAACTGGGAACCTGCAATGCAATTTGCGTTCGTTCGAGAGGGTCGGGTGCGCCGTCGCCGGAGATTTGGGGTCGGTCTTTTGGCGATTATGTTGACAGCGGTTCTGGCTATATCCGCGCTGGCTCAGAATATCTCTCCGGCAACGAAGCAGTTATTCGATGCCGTTTG
>DFRF01000125.1:0-3658 GCA_002378125.1 Rhodospirillaceae bacterium UBA3470
GAGTTCAGATGGAGGCATTCCGGAAGCACTGTTGAGAAAAGAGCCGCACCTTAAAGGCGCGACCGGGACAGCGTCAAATGGCGCAGGTTCTAAACCCGTTGATGGTATCGCGACGCTCCGGCGTAAAGAAATTCCGGTAGGTATTGGTTACCATGCGGCTTCTTGTCGCCCAGGCACCACCCCTCAACACCTTCCGCGTCCCAAACCACGGTTTGGAATAATCTTCATACGGATCGACAGAAAAGCCAGGGAACGGCAGGAAGTCACTAGACGTCCACTCCCAAATATTACCCAACATCTGTCGGCAGCCAAACGCACTATCGCCATCAGGGAAGGCACCCACGTCGACCGTGCCAATATAACGACCGTCTAGATTGGCAGGACATTCCTCTAACGCGTGGTCCCCCCATGGATAACGCCTTTTCGCAACCCATCCCGCATCATAAGCGCTGGCTGTCTCCCATTCTGCCTCGCTCGGCAGCCGGCGCCCGGCCCAATTGCACCAGGCATTAGCTTCATACCAATTTACATGACTGACCGGATTATGAGACGGCAAAGAAACCTCGCCATCAAAGTGTTTTACCCACCAACCACCATCGCCACCACGGCGCCAATACACCGGATGTTGAGCATTAGCGCCATCCCTCCAGTGTCGTCCTGCTTCATCCCAGAATCGGTCATCTTTGTAACCGCCATCCTCAACGAAGTCGCGGTACTCGGCGTTGGTCACCGGCGCTTTCGCGATTCGGAATGCAGCTACATGGATATCGTGGGAGAACTTTTCATTGTCAAAAATGAACTTTCCATCAGGCTTCGAGCCGAGCTCAATTATCCCTCCCGGCACATCGACGTCACCAGGCAATGGGCCCGCATCGCATTCCGGCTGATCTGTTGCAACACGAAACTCGGGCGCCGGATAGCCTAAGATTTGGCGTGTGTAGGTGAAGGCCTCATCGTGCATATCCTCGTGAAAAGTCGTTAGCTGATACAGATAGGCATCATCTCCGCCTCTCACTTTCTCTTCATCGAGACGTTCGATCATCGCTTCTTCAACCGTCCGCATATATTGGAACGTGCCATGCAGATCGGGCAATTCGAGGTCCCACCGGGTGTCGTGATGCACCTTCATCGAGTCATACAGTGTATCTGTGCTCGCAAGTATCGGCGCACGTCCGTCAAGTCGCCTGAGGACAAAGAACTCGTGGAACCACGCAAGATGCCCGATTTCCCAAAGAAGCGGGTTTACGGTTTCGAGACGCGGGCCCATCAGCTGCTGATCATCGAGACCGTGGACCAATTCCAATGTCCGTGCCCTTGCGTCCATCAGATTGCCGATTAGGGTGTCTTTGGTTAGTACATAACTCATTCAAACCTGCTCGTTCGGTCTCTCATGAACATCACTATCATTACCCCAGCCAAGAGAGGAGACCGGTCGG
Organism: Rhodospirillaceae bacterium UBA3470; assembly: GCA_002378125.1. GTDB lineage: Bacteria > Pseudomonadota > Alphaproteobacteria > Rhodospirillales > Casp-alpha2 > UBA3470. Next base: position 1,437 of record DFRF01000125.1, read on the forward strand.
GCAACCGTGCTACCGCCAATCGTTGGGCGACAATCCTGCGGAAACTCGGCCACATTCCGCGCACAATCACCCAATACGACGGCAGACCCTGCGACGCAATGCTAGCCATTCACGCGTGGCGTAGTGCCGACTCAATCTTGCGCTATCGCGACGCATTCCCTCACTCACCGTTAATCGTATGCCTAGCGGGAACAGACATTTATCGATTTCAAAAGAGCCATCCAGAAGCCACTCACCAATCTATGAGACATGCTGATTCCCTCGTATGCCTCCACGATTGGGTTGACCGCGCCATCCCCAAGGCACTACGGAAGAAACTGCACGTCATTCGCCAATCCGCGGCGCCCTTAAAACGCCGCCCCCCCCTCCGTCGTCATTTCGAAATCTTGGTGGCCGGCCATCTTCGGGACGAAAAAGATCCGTTCCGCACTGCTCTTGCGACACGGCTGTTGACCGATTCAAGCCGTATTCAGATTGCACATTTCGGCAAGGCGCACGAACCGTCATATGCAAAGATCGCAGCACGCGAGATGCGCGAAAATCCACGTTATCATTGGTTTGACGAAGTTCCCCGATGGAAAGTACGCCAACAAATGTCGCGAGCGCGGGCGATGGTGATCTCGTCTCGCATGGAGGGTGGCGCCAATGTCGTATCGGAAGCGATCATGGCCGGTTTACCAATTCTTGCCTCCAAAATTGACGGCAATGTCGGTCTCCTTGGCGAAGATTACGAAGGTTATTATTCGGTCGAGGATGAAAAAGCACTTGCCGTGCTATTATCCCGTTTCGAAACGAACCCACAATTTCGAAAAACTTTGACGAGGCAGATCCGTCAACAGCAGCCAAAATTCACCCAGCGACGTGAACTCGCCGAGTGGCGCGAGTTGATAAAATCCATCACGAGAGAAGCGTGATCGGCTCCAGATTGTTTGACTGTGGCAGGATGCGTCCGACAATGGCTGCAGTTGGATAGCCTGCATCCTTCAGCGCATCAATGCAGCCAGTAGCCTCAGCTTCCGGCACACTGGCAAGAAGCCCGCCCGCAGTTTGCGGGTCGAAAATCAGCGGAAGCAACTCTGATTCCCGCGCCCCGTCGCTTCCATTACGGATAGCACGACGCAAACGCACATTTTGCGGCTGCAAAGACGAAAATATCCCGTTCCGAACACAGTCCAGCGCACCGTCCAACAGTGGCAGCGCATTCAGGTCGAGTTCGACGTCAACTTCCGATGGCCGAGCCATCTCGACCAGATGACCGAGCAGTCCGAAGCCTGTCACATCCGTACATGCAGTCGCTCCCCGGGCGAACAGAACGCCAGCGCCAACGCGGTTCGACTTCACCATCGATCGAAGCGCGTCATCGATCCACCGACCTTTCGCATCCCCGCGCATGTCGGCGGCGAAAAGCGTCCCGGTACCGAGCGGCTTGGTGAGGATCAGCCGGTCACCCGGTTTCATCCCTCCCTTGCGCAGGATTTTGTCCTTGTCGGCGAGGCCATTGATTGAAAAACCAAGCGCCAGTTCTGATGCTTCACTTGTATGACCGCCGACAAGAGACGCACCGGCATCAGCCAGTACCTGCATTGCGCCCGACATCATATGAAACAGAGTTTCTTCCACTTTCGCTTCAGGACCGAAAGGAACCGAGGCGACGGCGAGCGCCGACTGCGGCTCTGCACCCATGGCAAAGACATCACCGAGCGCATGGTTCGCTGCAACTTGGCCAAAAATATAGGGATCATCCACAAAGGCCCGGAAGAAATCGACTGTGTGTACCATCACTTTGCCAGGCGGCACCTCCACCACGGCTGCGTCGTCCGGCTCATTCAAACCGATCAAGACATCCGGACGCTTAACGGGCTCCAACATCTGCAGCGCACGGGAAAGCACATCGGTTCCAACCTTGGCTCCGCAACCGCCGCAGCGCATCGCAATGGCAGAAATCTCCTTCAGCGCTTCAGCATCCGCAAGACCGTCGGCAATCTCGACCGCGTCGTCCTCCTCCATCTCTGGCAGATCGTAGTACTTCGCCATCCAACGGAGATCGATCCAGTTCTTGAGCTTCCAGACCCAGTCACCTTCGAGAGCAAAAGACCACTTCGAGCCAATCGCATACTTGTCGCCTGTCGAAACTAGGCTGAGGAAATCGTTCTGCGGGCGAAACGGCTTGAGGGGCCTGCCGGTCAGGGCACGCCGCAAGTTTTCCGCGAGTGGTGGGCCTT
>DFRF01000125.1:3975-4174 GCA_002378125.1 Rhodospirillaceae bacterium UBA3470
GGGCCCTGCCGTACCGCAAAGACGCCAGCCTTCGGTCGAGGATGCTCGGCCACAGACGCAATATCTCCAGACGCGAAAATCCCAGAATGGGAAACGCTTTCCAAGGTTTCCTTAACCGCAACAAAGCCCGCGTCATCAAGCTCCAGCTTGGTTTCGTCACGCAACCAGGAGGCCGCGCCAGCGGGTGTCACCCAGAGAA
>DFRF01000138.1 GCA_002378125.1 Rhodospirillaceae bacterium UBA3470
CTACGGTTCACTTTTCGTCACCAGAGAGTGGTCGCTGGTCAGCCCTCGAAATCACTAGTTGAAATGCCAAATCATGCAATCCACTGATGACCAATATGACTACATCGTCGCAGGAGCTGGGTCCGCGGGATGCATTTTGGCCAACCGATTATCCACAGACGCCGCGAAACGCGTTTTGCTTTTGGAAGCCGGTGGACGCGATTGGTATCCATGGGTTCATGTGCCCGTCGGTTATTTCAAGACCTTAAATAATCCAATCACAGATTGGTGCTACAAGACAGAGCCAGACCAGGGTTTGAATGGGCGAGCTATCGACTGGCCGCGCGGTAAGACGCTGGGCGGTTCCAGTTCGATTAATGGCCTCCTCTACATCCGCGGTCAACGCGAAGACTACGATCACTGGCGCCAACTCGGTAACGCGGGCTGGTCCTTCGACGACGTCTTACCCTATTTCATCCGCTCGGAAGACCAGCAAAACGGCAGCGATCAATTCCACGGTAGCGGCGGGGGGCTCTCGGTCCAGAACATGCGCGCCAAGCGCGACATCTGCGAAGCCTTGATAGCTGCAGCCGAAGAGGTTGGCGTGCCGCGCAACAATGACTTCAACGGGGCGGAACAAGAGGGTGCGGGCTATTTCCAACAGACCGCGCGCAATGGCAGGCGCTGTTCAACGGCCGTGGGCTTTCTCAATCCCGTCAAAAGCCGGCCGAACCTCGATATCGTAACCCATGCCTTAGTGGAGAAGGTAAAGATCAACCAACGGCGTGCCAGAGGCATTACCATCTCGGTAAAAGGGGCCTCCCACACATATGAATTGAAACCTGGCGGCGAGGTTATCCTTTCTGCCGGGACCATTGGCTCACCGCAAATCCTTCAGTTGTCCGGGATTGGTCCGGGCGAGTTGCTGCAAGATCTGGAAACCCCCGTCATCAAGGACCTGACCGGCGTTGGTGAGAACCTGCAGGACCATCTGCAGATTCGTACAGTCTTCGAGGTAAACGTCCCCACCTTTAACGAAGAGATCAACAGCTTCCTTGGTCGCATGAAGATCGGTATGCAATACGTGTTCACGCGTGGGGGCCCGATGAGCATGGGTGCTTCGCAAGTTTGCATTTTCGCGCGTTCCCGGCCCGGCCTGGATACACCCGACATTCAATATCATTTCCAGCCCCTGAGCGCCGACAAACCAGGTATAGAAATGCACCCCTTCCCGGGCATCACTCTTTCAGTCTGCCAGTTGCGCCCTGAAAGCAAAGGTCGGATCCAAATCAAATCGTCTGATCCAAGGGCCTATCCGGCCATTCACCCCAATTATTTGGCATCACCAACTGATCAGCAGACGGTCGTCGATTCGCTCAAATTCACGCGCCGGTTGGTCGATACTGCGGCCCTGAAGCCCTATGTTGTCCGCGAGCACCTTCCTGGCTCAGGGATCGAAACCGACGAAGAACTCCTGGATAGCGCCCGTAACATAGCCCATACGATCTACCACCCAACCAGCACATGCAAAATGGGGGCCGACGCCATGTCCGTGGTCGACGAACGCTTGCGGGTCCATGGGATTGTCGGATTGCGCGTCGTCGATGCCTCGATCATGCCAGCCATCGTGTCCGGCAACACCAATGCGCCAACGATCATGATTGCGGAAAAGGCTTCCGACATGATCATTGAAGACGCCAAAGATCATTCCATCGCCGTCTAAGCCTGTTCAGACCAAGGGTCATTAGATACAATCCCGGCGAAGCTCATTTTCCAGGGAGGAAACCATGTCATCCACCTTGCCGCCGCCGCGCATCGATCTCTATTCCGACACCAAATCGAAACCGTCTCCGGGCATGCGCAAGGCCATCGCCAACGCCGAAGTCGGTGACGAGCAGCGCGACGAGGATCCCACTGTCCGCAAGCTCCAACAGATGACCTGCGAACTGCTGGGCAAGGAAGCCTCCCTGTTTCTCCCGTCCGGCACCATGGGTAATGCCATCGCCTATCGCGTCTGGGTCGAGCCTGGCCAGGAGGTCATACTCGACAAGACCTGCCATGTGCTGCATTCGGAAGCCGGCGGCCCAGCCGCTCTTTCCGGCGTCATGACCCGAATCCTGGACGGCACCGACGGAGTCTTCACCGGCGCACAAGTCGAAGCCGCCATACGTCCATTGGGCCGCTACAATGTGCCCCAGTCGGTGATGGTCTCCATCGAGCAGACCGCGAACGCCGGTGGCGGCGCTATTTGGCCCTTGGAAAGCATTGAAGATGTCGGCGCAGTCGCTGAGGCGCATCATTTGGCCCTCCATATGGACGGCGCGCGCCTACTCAATGCAGTGGTAGCCACGAACGTCTCGGCGGAGAGCTACGCGGCGCCATGCGACAGCCTGTGGATTGACCTGTCCAAGGGACTTGGATGCCCTGTCGGAGCCGTTCTGGCGGGCAGCGCCGACTTCATCCACAACGCCCGGCGATTCAAACACCAGTTTGGCGGCGCAATGCGCCAGGCCGGGATTATCGCGGCGGCAGGCGTTTACGCGCTGGAGAATAACGTGGAGCGCATGGCTGAGGACCACGCCAACGCCCGCAAGTTGGCCGAAGGGATCGCCAACACGGAAGGCCTATCTCTGGAGTTTGGTTTGCCCCAGACCAATATGGTTTATTTCAACGTCTCCGAAGACCGCATGACTGCCCAGGAACTACACGAAAAGCTCTGGGCCGATCATGGCATCCGCGTCGGTGTCTCCGGCGCCCAACGCTTCCGCGCCGTCACACACATTGATATCAGCGCCGCCGATGTCGACGAAGCTCTGAGTAGCTTGAATGCCGTCATGATGAATTGACCGACGCCGTGACGCAGGACCGGTTCGGCCGCGTACTCGGGCTGTATTCGACGCCGGGTCTCCGCGTGGAGACCTTAGCGTCGGTTGTTTTCGGTTTAGACTTGGACCTGTTTCCTAGTTTACCTTTTGAGCCACCTACGCGGTCGTCGGTCACTTTTATGAGCTGACGATTACCCGTGACTACCGCCTCACCGTCAACCATGACGGTGAGAACCAACCCAAAGAAAACCAATTCAAACATGCGCCGTATCGAAGATACCTCTCGCAAAACTTGCCCTTATCAAAATATCTTGTTGACAGGCGTCTCAAAAAAGGTTCAACACGCCCGTATGGCGAGCCATCTCCTTAGCGGTTCCGTTTCTCCACTTCGGTCATGAACCGGTCGCGGATTACGACGGGCGGAATGGTAATATTCGGCACCGGGATATTTCCTGATTCGCACTTGCAGACGATAATCGTCATCTTGTCGCTTCCAAGGGCCGCCTTCAAAACATCCGCCGTCTCTTCAGCCTTGCATTCGATGACGTTATCGCAACCGCAGGCCTCGGCGACCTTGGCCAATGACGTCTTCTTACCCGTGTAAGTGGGCTGGTCACCGGTCGAGCCATAGCTGCCGTTATCGATGATCAACAGTACGAAGTTATCCACCACGTTGTTGGCGATCGTCGGCAGAGACCCAAAGTTAGTCAAGATGGAGCCATCGCCATCTATTGCCACGACTTTCTCTCTCTGCGCCATGGCCAAACCTAGACCGATGGACGAGCAGAGTCCCATAGTGCCTAGCATGTAGAAGTTGGTCGGTTGGTCGTCCAGCATATGCAGTTCCTGGGAAGGCAGGCCGATGTTGCAGATCACTAACTCGTCGGTGATCACCGGGACGATGGATTTAAAAACTTCGCTACGGTTCATAGGACGCCCCTCCAGAAGGTGGCGTCGGTGAGGATCGCCGTGGGTTTCGAGCACATTTGGGTGTATTTCAGTATTTCCGGCAATTCCTCCACATCCTCGCGCTTGTGGAAGTGGAAGGTCGGGATGCCGAGTTGCTGCAACAGCGGTTTGGTATGAATGGCCATCTCCACTTGGCAGGCTACCGGTTCACCGAGCTCACCGCGGAAGCTGATCAGCATGGGCAGAGGAATTTGGTAGAACTGGATCAAGGTCGCCAGGGTGTTGATAGTCACGCCCAAAGCCGTGTTCTGCATGATGATACAGGGCGCCTTGCCGCCCATGAAGGCGCCGGCGCAAAGTCCCATGCCTTCGTCTTCCTTGTTCGACGGCACGTGATGGATCTGATCGCTCTTGTCGAGTTCGTCGATGACACCCGCCAGCTGCTTACAAGGGACGGTGGTAACGAAATCGATCCCCCCCTCAATCAGATCGCCTACGACGCGTTGCGATATCTCGTCTGACATTTCTGTATCCTCTCCTTTAGCCGTCGATCAACGGCTTCAAGACCGTGTTGTAGAGTTTTGATTTCGTCTCAACCCCAATCCCCGGTGCCTCCGGCGGTCGAACCAGACCGTTTTCGATAACTGTCTCGTCGCCGAAACCGCCAAAGGGCTGGAAAACCATCGGGTAGGTTTCCGTACCGCCCAATTGCAGGCCCGCCGCGAGGTGCAATCCCAGCTGTTGTCCACCGTGTGGGCCATGACGGCGCGCCGACCAGCCCATGCTTTCGGCCATCTTTACGATGGCGATGTACTCACTCGGGCCGTAGCAGAGCGACGGGTCGAACTGCAGCCAATCCCGATCCCGCCGTAATCCGCCGTGGCGGATCAGGTTCAGCGCATCGATGCGCGAATACAGGTTCTCCGCCGTGGCGATAGGCATGGCGCAAACTTTGGCCATCTCTGCATGAGCTTCGTAATCTAGTGGGTCCACCGGTTCCTCAAACCACGCGAGGTCATACTGGGCCATAGCGCCGGCGTAGTTCATAGCGGTATCCAGGTCCAGGGCGGCGTTCGCGTCGACTGCAAGGTTGTCACCGTTCTGGGCAACTTCTAAAGCGGCTTGGATACGCAACATGTCTTCATCGATGGGTGCGCCACCGATCTTCATTTTCATCAACGTGTAGCCGCTGTCGCGGTAGCTCTGCATTTCGGCCCGCAATCCATCCAAACCCTTGTCCGGATCGTAGTAACCGCCGCCGGGATAGACCGGCACTCGGGCATCATAGTTGCCACCATTAAACCGATCGGCGATCACCCTGTACAGGGGGCGTTCCTCAATCTTCGCGACCAGATCCCAAATTGCCGCATCAATGGCGCCGATGGCGAATGCGCGTTCGCCATGGCCGCCCGGCTTCTCGTTGGTCATCATGCAAGACTGGACGCAGGTTGGATCCAGATTGTCCCCGGATACATCCAATAGGCTCTCCGGATCCGCCTCAAGAAGGCGTGGGATCAAACGTTCCCGGAGCACACCCCCCTGCGCATAGCGGCCATTGGAATTGAAACCGAATCCGACCACCGGTTTGCCATCCCGGACCACGTCCGTTTCCACGGCGACGACACTGAGCGTCATCTTCGAAAAATCGATAAACGCGTTGCGCATAGTCGACGACAGGGATGTCGTGGTTTCTCGAATTGCCGTGATACGCATGCTGTGCTTTCCGCCCTCATGGAACCGCCGGCGACGACGGTCACTCGTCCTACATCCGGGCCTTGAATGAGTCAACTTATTCTTATATGTCTTATATAGGAATTTTGATGAGGATCATATTATGATCCAACCCGCGACGGGCCAGGGCCCGCTCTATCGCCAGACCCGCGACCTGATGATCCGTCGCATCGCCGACGGAGATTGGGAGCCGGGACAGCGCCTGCCCAGCGAGTGGGATTTGGCCGACGAGTTTGGCGTTTCTCAGGGCACGGTGCGCAAAGCATTGAACGATCTGGCAGATGAAAACATGGTTTTGCGCCACCAAGGTCGTGGCACCTTCGTCGCCTCTCATACCTCTCAGCGGGAGCTCTTCCATTTCTTCCATCTGGAGGCGCCCGGTGGGGTTCGCCAGCTCCCGGTGACAAGTCGTCTGGTGGGCGTGTCCAGCCGCCGCGCAAGCCGCGATGACATGGAACGCCTGGGGCTATCCACTAACGCCCATGTGGTCGACATCCAACGGGTCCGAGATTTGGGCGGCAAACCGGTGATATCCGAGCATATCACCCTGGCCGCTAAACGCTTCCCTAGCCTCGCCCAAGAAGACGATCCTCCAAATGAACTCTATCAGTTCTATGAACAGCGTTTCGGTATGACCGTCCACAGGGCGGTGGAGCAGCTACGCGCGATCGCCGCCGGAGCTTGGGAAGCCGAACAACTTGGTGTTAAACGGGGCGCACCACTCCTTGAGATTAATCGCATCGCCGAAACCGTCGACGGCACGCCGATTGAATGGCGGCGCAGTCGCTGCAACACCCAAAACCATCAGTACCTCAGTGAAATACTGAAGTAGCAGGCTCAGTACCCGCACATCTCCTATTAGCGCAAGGACAAGGCATCAATGATCTGGAACAATTGATTAGTTGGCAAGGTGACAGGAAATCGCCCAACCGGTCAGGGAGGAGGGCCGGTTGGGCGACACGACGTGCAACAAGCGTCCAAGCAAAGGGGAGTAATTGCTCGTAGGACTAGGTGACACGTTTAGTTTACGGAGGCGTTAATGCTTCGGATCACAGGCCCGTTCAATGATCAGTTGGCTCTTGAGGTTTCTCGCTAGAGCGGCGCATCATGCAACCGTTGCAACCACGCACCCGTTAACAAAGGGATCCTGATGCCTTTTGATTGTCCTATAGTGCCCCGCCGCAGTTTCATCTTCGCGCCGGGCCTGAAACCCGAGATGTACCCGAAAGCGCTCGCATCCGGCGCCGATATCGTCTGTGTAGAGTTAGAGGACGGCATCGCGCCAAAAGATAAGGACGCGGCGCGCGCCAACGCGTTGGCGCTGTTCGCCGAACCCCAAGCCGACGGCAACGTCGAACGCATTGTCCGCGTCAACTGCCTGCGATCAGCCTTCGGCATCAAAGATGTGCAGGCGGTCCTTAATACGGATACTCCACCACCGGCGCTCATGCTACCGAAGGTCATGACCCCGGATGAAGTGATCTGGCTTGATGACCTCCTCACAGAGCGCGGACACGAAACGCGGCTTCACATTATTATCGAAACTAATGCAGGCCTAGAAGCGGTTCATGACATCGCCCGATCTAGCCCGCGCATCGACGCCTTGTTCTTCGGCGGCGTCGATATGGCGGCGGAGCTGCGCTGCCAGAATGATTGGGAACCCCTACTCTACGCGCGTTCCCGCGTAGTCCACGCCGCCGCTGGGGTCGGCATCGACGCCATCGATGTGCCATTCCTTGATCTGGAGGACCCACAAGGTATGACCCGGGAAGCGGAACTGGTTCGGGACCTGGGCTTTAGTGGAAAGGGCGCGATCCACCCCAAACAGATTGCTATTCTAAACGACGTCTTCACCCCAAGCACCGAGAAGGTCGCTCACGCCAAACGGGTGACAGCGGCCTTTGCAGAAGCCGACACGGGTCTCGTCGTCATCGACGGCAAGCTGATTGAAAAACCGGTGCTCCGCGAAATGCAGCGGATACTGGCCGTGGCCGCCCGGATCGGAGCCTAGCGCGCCGCGGCTAGGCTCCGCTAACGAAGCGACAACAACGCGTCGCCGCCATCACTGGCCAGCTTATAAGGCTTTGCCACAATTATACGGTAATTGCCGGCGCAACCCCTGATGCGGGCTGGAAATTCGAGGGTCACGACTACCTTCAGGACCCTATGAACGAACTGGACGACCAGAGGGCTTCCAACACTAAACTGCCTCCGCTGCGTCCAACATGACCTGCGCCAAGATCTGGGTGCCCGCGGCCAAATCCTCTGGCGTCGCGTCTTCGCGTTCCGTGTGGCTGACGCCATCCTTGCACGGCACGAAGATCATCGCCGTCGGTGCAACCTCTGCAATCTTGCAGGCGTCATGACCAGCGCCCGAAAACATGTCCCGGCACGGCAAATCCCAGCGTGCAGCTGCTTCACGGATGGATTGTACGAGTTCCGCGTCGAACGTGGCTACCGCAGAGTAATTGGTTTCCAAGACATCCAATTCCAGGCCCATATTGGCGGCAATGCCTTCGCAGACCGCGATCATCTCCGCCTTCACGGCGGCCAGGGTGTCCGCGTCAGGATGACGACTGTCGATAGTGAAAACCGTTTGGCCGGGGATGGTGTTGCGGGAGTTCGGTCGCACCCGCACGTGACCCACCGTGATGACTGGCCAGGGCTCATGGTTGAAGGCCACCGCGTTCAGCGCATCGGCCATGCGGGCCGCGCCCAGAAACGCGTCCTTGCGGAGATTCATGGGCAGAGTGCCGGCGTGCCCCTCTTCACCGGTGACGGTGATCTGGAAAGCACGTTGACCCTGGGCGCCCAGGACCACCCCCACCGGCAACCCCTCGTTCTCCAGTATCGGCCCCTGCTCGATGTGATTCTCGAAATAGGCCTTGATAGGAAAGCCACCGCAGGGCTCAGGCCCAGCATAGCCAATGCGCACCAGTTCATCGCCAAACCGGATACCGTCAGGATCGACGCCGTCGAGCACATCTGCTTCCGGGCGCAGGCCGGCAAACACAGCAGAGCCCATGGTCTTGGTGGTGAACCGGCAGCCTTCCTCATCCGTCCAGATAACGATCTCCAAGGGATGCCGGGTGCGAATGTGGGCATCATTAAGTGCCCGGACCACCTCAAGTCCTGCCAGCACTCCATAGGCGCCGTCGAAACGGCCACCAAGGGGCTGCGTGTCCAAATGGCTGCCAGTCATTACCGGCGGCAGGTCCAGTTCCGCGCCGAGACGGCGCATGAAGATGTTGCCTACCCTATCGACGCGCACGTGACAGCCGGCTTTCTTCGCCCAAGAGACGAACAAATCGCGGGATATCTTATCCTCGTCGCTGAGAGACAGACGACAGACGCCGCCGCCGGGCGTGGCACCGATCTTCGCCATTTCCATGTGGGATTGCCATTGCCGTTCCCCATCAATGCGGGGGGCTTGCACATCACTCATGCACTTTGCTCCTCAACCCAACGCGCCACGCGAATCAGATCCGCGTCCTTTCCTCGCTTACCGATCACCTGAACACCAATGGGCATGCCGTTCGGCCCCTTGAGAAGCGGCAACGAAATGGTCGGCAAACCAGTCAAGGTCCAAATTCTCTGAAACGCGGCGTTGCCAGTGGATTCAAGCCCTATGGGGGCCTCGCCTGGCGCCGCCGCGGTAATCAACGCGTCGTAGTGCTCGAACAGGCCATCCAGGGCAGCAATCAATGAATCGGTCAACTCCCGCGCCGCAATATAGTCCGCTGCCGAAATTTCGCGTCCGGCAATGACTCGGCGCACCGTTTCCGCCTGTAGCTGATCCTCGTAATGATCGACGTATTCGCGAAGGTTCATCCATACGTTCGCATTCATGATCGTCGCCTGAGCGTCCAAGGCTTCATCGAAGATACCCGCCAAGGTCACTTCGGGAATATCGCTCAGGCCATCGACGTATGCGCCAAACAATTGATCCATGTAGGGTTCGGCGAACGCCCAGGGCGGACCCTTAACGAACGCTAATCTTGGCGGGTTCTCTTCAGTTTCTGCAAAGGCCTCCAACAACCGCGCGCCGGGATGGGCGCGCATGTCAAAATCACCCACGTCACGGACCATCAAGACGTCTCCAGCCATGGCCACGTCCTTGAGGCTGCGGGCATAGACGCCAAGATGATCAAGTTCGCGGGCCAGGATGAACACTCCGTGACGCGAGATGCTGCCATAGGTGGGCTTGTAGCCGTGGACGCCACAAAAGGACGCGGGCCGCAGCATGGAACCGCCCGTCTGAGACCCGAGGGCGAGAGGCACCATAAAATCTGCCACCCCAGCACCGGAACCGCTCGACGATCCGCCCGGTGTGCGCGCTGGATCATGGGGATTAAGGGTCCCGCGCTGCCCGGTCATGGCAAACTCCGTGGTTACCGTCTTGCCCAGAATCACCGCCCCAGCCGCCCGCAATAGAGCCGCCGACGCGGCGTCTCGGGTCGGCCGGCGCCCCTTGAAATGATCAGAGCCGTTTTCCGTCGGCATATCGGCCGTGTCGATGATGTCCTTCAGCCCGACAGGCACGCCATGCAGCAGGTTCAGCGGATTACCGGCGGAGCGCCGTTCATCACATGCCCGGGCCTGCTTCAGGGCTAAATCCGGGTCCAAAAAAGCCCAGACCTTGACCGCATCCTCGCGCTCAGCGATACGATCCAAGCACGATTGCGTCACCTCCTCGGCGGACACGTCGCCCTGGTTGATGACCTCCGCCATCTGCCAGGCTGTCCACTTGTTGATGTCATTCACACGCATCTCCTGTCCGTCGCAGGATGAACTATAAGATCAGGGCACGTCCTCCTGCAACGCTCTCACGGACCTATAATTCAGAGTTGTTTCCTAAGAATCCTAAAATTTCTATTCTCACCACCTTCCTGTGTATTTTTGTTTTCACGCAGAGAACTAGAGTGTAATCATAACTCGTTGTCACTATTTCTCGCGACTTAGGAATATGCCAGTTTCTGACGGGACTGGATGCGTTCGGGGCTAGCGTTCGACCCTAGTTATAATGTCTGCAATTTCATTTCCAAGCCGCGCGGACACGGCTAAGTTTCCTGTGGAATAAGCGGCCACGGAACGAACGAATGTCTGTAAACGATCAAATTGTTGCCGAAGTGGACGGATTTATTGGCCGATTCACCATCAACAACGCGGCCAAGAGAAACTGCATGACCTTGTCTATGTGGCAGCGCATGGGCGACGTCTTCGCGACCTGGGCCGATGATCCAGCGGTACGGGTCATCATCGTCCGTGGCGCGGGCGAACGGTGCTTTTGCGCCGGCAACGATATTTCCGAATTTGCCGAGTTGCGGTCGTCACCAGAAAGCATCGCCAAATACACAGCGGTCACGGATCGCGCCTACACCCTCTTCAAGGCCATGCCGAAACCGACCATCGCGCGGATAGCCGGGTTCTGCATCGGTGGCGGACTGGAAGTGGCGCAACTTTGCGATATTCAGATCGCCGCCAACACAGCCACCTTTGGCGTGACGCCAGCAAAGTTGGGGCTCGGCTATAAACTCGACGATGTCCAGCTCCTGACCGATAACGTCAGCGCCAAGGCCGCCAAGGAAATTTTATTCACTGCGCGCCAATTCTCGGCTCAAGACGCTCTCCGATGGGGGCTGGTCAATCGCGTTGTAGCGGAAAATGACCTGGATGAAACCGTCGAGAGTTACGCCCGCGAAATTGCCGCCAACGCGCCACTCTCCGTCAAAGCTGCCAAGATTATCATCGGCGAGGCTGCCAAGGAAAAGGCGCATCGCGACACGTCGCTTTGCCAAGCCCTTGTCGACGCTTGCCACGAAAGTGATGACTATAAGGAAGGCCAGCACGCCTTTGCCGAGAAACGCCCTCCCCTATTCAAAGGAACATAATCGACCATGCCGGACATGCCCAACATTGACCTCAAGGAGCGGGACAACTTCGCCTACTTCACCAATGTGACGACCCGGTATTCGGATCAGGATGAACTCGGCCACATCAACAACTGCTCCTACGTTACCTACGTGGAAGCCGGAAGAGTTCAGTTCCTTGGCGGTCTTCTGGATCCCAATCGCCACCCGGGTATCGATTTAATCTTGGCGCGTGTTACCGTGAACTACCTCCGAGAATCTCACTACCCCGGGATCATGGAGGTCGGTTCGCGCATCCTGGAGCTAGGCAGCAAGTCCATTACCACGGGATATGGTTTGTTCAAGGATGGTCATTGCGTGGCGACGGCGGGGTCAGTAAATATTTATTTCGAAGTCGAAAGCCGTAACACCATTGAAATCCCCACGGATATCCGCGCTGCCCTGGAGACAGACCCCACACAGGCCGACCGCGCTAGCACGTCACGCTGATTGGTCTGAGCCAAAAACGCGTCCGCTTTCGGCGGCATCGGTTTTGCGCTCTCGAAAGCCGATATAGTTTCCGCCGGCGACAATCACCACGGCCCCGGTCCATATCAGGGCACTTCGAAAGCCCCCGGTAAAAGCCATCCCAAGAATCTTCGCCGAGGCGATCTCGAATAAGCCGAGCATTGCCATAATGGGGCAGGCGCGTATTGGTAGGCGCGGATCAGAATATAGTGTCTAATAGTCGCGGCAAAGCCCATCCCCGCAAGCAGCGGGGCCGGCGTGTGCCAAGAGAACCGCAACACGGGTACGGTTACCATGATCCCGTCGATAGCCTGGAACTCCAGGACCTGCCAATGCCCGCAATCCAGAAGGCCAGCAGTTTGTAGCTTAGGAACCCCACACCTATGGCCAACCATCGTCTAATGCCCTGCACGATGGTCCAACCCGCAACGAACAGGGCGATACTCTTGCGCCTTTGATCCGCCGTATTCACTTTTTCTCAGTCGGCATTGAGAAAACGCCGCGCCTCGGCGATCACCCGATCCGGCGCTTCCTCGGGAAGGAAATGGCCGCAGTTAACGGCATCACCGCTGACCTGATCCGCCCAGCGGCGCCAAACAGCCAACGGATCCGTGCCGCCCTGCGGCCCTCCAAATCCTCGATCCCCACCCCACAGGAAATGGACCGGACAAGCGATACGCCTACCGCTGTCAAAATCACGCTGATCCAACTCGTGATCGATCGTCGCACCGGCGCGGTAATCATCGCACGTCGCCCGGATCACATCCGGTTTTGCGAAGCAACGCAGATACGCAGCCATTGCATCGGGATGAAATTCAAACCCAGGGGCGGCCCAGCTCCGCATCAGCCAAGCAGCAAAAAATTCCGGGTCGGCACCGATCATCTTCTCAGGCAACGGTGCTGGTTGCGCCAAGAATGGCCAATGAAAGGCACCAATCGCCCGAGTCTTGTCTGTGCCTTCCCACATATCGAGGGTCGGCACCACGTCAAGGGACATCATCCGGGTTACGACCTCTGGATGATCTAGAGCCATACGATAGGTTACTCGCGCCCCCCGATCATGACCGATTAGAGCGAACCGCTCAAAACCAAGAACCATCATGACCCCAACCATATCCGCAGCCATGGTCCGCTTAGCGTAACCGGTGAAATCGTCACCGGCATCCGGGCACGAACTGTCGCCATAGCCCCGCAGGTCCGCTACAACGACGGTAAAATCTTCTGCCAACGCAGGCGCTACGTGATGCCAACACACGTGCGTCTGCGGATAACCATGCAATAACAGCACCGGTGGTCCGCCACCACCAATACGTAAATAAATGTCTGCGCCGGTCGCGGCGAGATGCCGCGCCTCAAAACCTTCAAACATGATTGTCCGTCCGGTAGTCATGAATTCAGTTTATATGTAACAGTGTCACGCAGGACATGAAATGTTCTGCTGTCCAGGCTTACGCTACACTCCAGCCTACACAGCGAAAATGAAACCGCGTCGAACTCTATCTTAAGCGCTGGACCAAGCGGTCACCCCTAATCTGAATTGTTTTATCGATTGTATGTGCGCGGCCAAATCGTCACAGGGTAGGATGGGGCGAGTGAGCCGCATAGCCAAATTATACATTATGCAGCTTATTTA
>DFRF01000077.1 GCA_002378125.1 Rhodospirillaceae bacterium UBA3470
CGATGAGGTCTTCGAACCTGCAGTCGACGACGATAGAAATTTTGGCGCGTAGCACTGGCGCTTGGTAATTTCGCGGTCTTCAGATTCGGCTTGATTTGCGGGAACTCTATCGTCACCAGTGAGCTTAGTTCTAACTTCGCCGAAGATCTTCAAGCTGAGAAACCTCAAGCCGCCGCATAAGGCCGGTTTCTTCTCGCTCGTTTTGTTTTTCAGTTCCTCGACCGTCGCTCTCCTGACAAGAGAATGATCTGTGGATCAGTTACTTTCATAGGGTCGGAAATAGGCTTCTGACATACCGGCGGCGATCCGGGCCTGGGCATTGAAGGGAGGTTTCATGGAACCGGCGAACAGCTTCGCCACCAAGTCGTGGAACGTGGCTACGGGATCCAAGCCACGGTTTGTCGCAACATATTCGAACCAACGGACGCCTGCGGCCACATGCGGCATCTCCTCCCGGCCGATTTTTTCCAGAATGGCCGCCGTCACGGCGTCGCCATTGGCTTCCAGGCGGGCGACTGCCGTGGGTGTTGTATCAAGGCCGCGTGCCTCGAGGACCATGGGTACCAGGGCTAGGCGCGCCAGCACGTCATGGTGCGTACTGGAGGCGGCCTCCCAAAGGCCGTTATGGGCCGGTAGGTCGCCGTAGGTGATACCCATATCTAACAGGTGACGACTTAGAAGGGCGAAGTGCTCGGCTTCGTCGTGGGCGACGCCGACCCAATCGTCATAGAAGGCGCGTGGTAGTTCAGGGTTTGCAAAGCGTGCCACCATGTCCCATGCCAGGTCTATGGCGTTGAATTCAATGTGCGCGATGGCGTGGACGAAAGCCCGGCGTCCGGCGATCCCTCCTTTGCGCCGACGCGGCATGTCCCGTGGTGCTCTCAATTCAGGCCGAACCGGCCGGGCTGGGCTGTCCGGTGGACGCGCTTCACCAAGTTTGGAAAGGTCGCCAGCCCGCCAAGCGCGAACGGCTTCCCGGGTTCGTTGCACTTTGCCCTTTGGGTCCGGATCGCACAGCACCGCGCAGGCGGCGTCGCGAAGCGTGGCCGGGCATAGCTCCAGTGCTAGAGTGCCTTTGCTGCTTCGAGGACCACTTCGGCATGAGCCTTTACCTTGACCTTCGGCCAGATTTCGCGAATGACGCCCGACGAATCGATTAAGAAGGTGGTGCGGACAATCCCCATGAACTCGCGACCCATGAATTTCTTCAATTGCCAAACGCCATAGGCTTCGCAAAGGCTGCCGTCTTCGTCCGCCAGGAGATCGAAATTGAGATTATGTTTTGCCTTAAACTTTACATGGCGTTCGGGACTGTCCTTTGAAGCGCCGACTATAAGGGTGTTTGTCTTGGCGAAGGCGTCGGCGAGGTCGCGAAAATCTCGCGCCTCGGTCGTGCAGCCAGGGGTCATATCCTTCGGATAGAAATATAGGACCACGTTCTTGCCCCTGAGACTCCTGAGAGACAGGCGGGTGTCGGAATATGTGGGGAGGTCGAAATCGGGAGCCTCGTCGCCGATATTGACGGTCATAGGATCATCCTTGTCAGACAGATACTAGGGTAAAATCGTATCCGCAGGAGAGAAAATCAAGCGTCGTCCTCTCCTGATAACGTGGTGTGCCGCACACCGTTGGCCCATTTGTAGCCTAGCTATTGGTTTTCCAACAGCATCAGATAGCCTATGCCCACGGGTATACGTCGACACGTTATGTGGAATGCGGCCATTCAACGTTTGTAACCACACCCGCAATCCTGATGGTGGTGCTCATGGCATTTGCCACCTAGGCTCCAGGCTCTCGCTTCGGCGCAGGAAGTCGGCTCGCCGGCGTATCGATGATCTCCTGGAACAAGTTGAAGACCCTCGACGCCGTACCGGTGACTTTTGCTTCCAGCGCATTGAAATCTGCGTATTTGTCGACATCCGCCAATCGCGCCTTGAGCGCATCCGAAAACGTGTCAACGCGCTGCGAGGTGATCTCGTCCTCGATAGTTAAGCTCAGCGTACCTTGCAGCGCTTGAAACATCGTCAGTGCGTCACTTAGGAGAGCGCCGCTTGACGCGCTCAGATAGCCGGCCCCCGTCAGGTTCTTTAGAAGGGCCAAGGTTTCGCTGTTCAAAATATCTGGGTTCTCCGCTGCATGGCGCAACGCCAGATATTGAGCGATGAATTCAATATCGACCATGCCGCCGCGCAATTGCTTCAGAGACCAAAGGCAGTCCGCCGGCTTTTCGCGCGCCAGTCGGGCACGCATGTCGGCGACATCGCGCAGCAGGGGCTCAGGCGCACGCGGGTTAGTGAGAACGCGTCGGATGGTATCTTCCACATCGCTCTGAATTTTGTCACTGGTCGCGGAGATGATCCGGGCGCGCGTCAACGCCATGTGCTCCCACGTCCACGCCTGGTCGGCGTGATATGCGGTAAAGGCCTCGATGGTTGTAGCGATGGGACCAGAATTCCCTGATGGTCGCAGGCGCATGTCTACCTCGAACAGCCCCCCATCTGGAGTCAACGCGGTCAACGCGTTGATAAGGCGTTGCGACAGGCGCGCGAAGTACTGAGTGACTGAAAGCGTTTTCGCACCGTCTGACCCAGCGGCGTCCGCAGGCGCCCCGTAAATGATCACGAGATCAAGGTCGGAGTTGGTCGTCATTTCGCGGCTTCCAAGTTTGCCCAGCGCCAATACTGCGACATCACTGCCCTCGATGACGCCGTGGGTCTCGATGAATTCGGCATGAACCGGTTTGAACAAGCAGTCCACCACGGCCTCGGCGATATTGCTAAGGGCAGTTGCGGCCTCGGCTGGAGGTATCAGTCCGCGCAATTGTTGAACGCCCACCTGAAACCGGCGGTCGTGCGCCCATCGCCGACTGAAGTTGAGGACATCCTCCATATATTCGGCGCGGGCCAGGAATTGACTTAATTCCTCTTTAAGATCGCTAGCCGAGGGGAGCGACTGAGAAAAATCTGGGGTGAGGAAGCTGTCCAACACTGCCGGTCGGCTGCTAAGATGGTCGGCAAGGCGGGGCGCCATCCCCATGATCTCTGCCAAGAGTGTCATCAGCTGTGGGTTTGCCTGGATCATGGTGAATAACTGTACGCCGGCCGGCAGACCCTGAAGAAATTCGTCGAACTTCAACAATGCGGTGTCGGGGTCTGGGGTGGCACTCATGGCAGCCAGGAGGCTGGGTAGAAGTTCTGTAAGAATTTCTCGGGCCCGCGTGCTGCGCAGCGCGCGATAGCGGCCGTGGTGCCAGCCGCGGATCGCGGCGTCGACGCGGGTTGGATTGTGGAAACCCATGTAGCCAATCGTCTTTAGCGTATCGGGATCGGTATCGGCGCCCGTAAAGGCGAGGTTCCCCTTGCCCTCGACGCTGAGCGACGGCGAACTGGCGAACAGCTTCGAGTAATGTTCCTGGGTGCGATTGAGATGATGGCGCACATGATCGCGGAATTCGGTGGCCGTGTCGTAACCCAGGAATGTCGCAAGGTGATCAAACTCGTGGCCTTCGGGCAACGTCTGGGTTTGTTCATCGTTGATCATCTGAAGACGATGCTCGACCCGGCGCAAAAATCGATAGGACACTGTCAAGTCATCGGCAACATCTTGATCACACAGGCCGAAGGCGACCAGATCCTGAAGGGCCTGGACCGTGTAGGGCGATCGCAGCCCCGGCTCGCGCCCGCCCCAGATGAGCTGTTGGGTCTGGGCGAAGAATTCGATCTCGCGAATACCGCCAGTACCTAGTTTAATATTGTGGCCATCGGCGCCGGCGCCTTCCCTATGCGTGTTGATTTGTCGTTTGATGGAGTGAATGTCTTGTATAGCAGCGAAATCAAGGCTTTTGCGCCAGATGAAGGGCGTAAGATGTTTAAGAAACTCGAAGCCTGCCTCCAGATCCCCGGCCACCGGCCGGGCCTTGATCATTGCGGCCCGCTCCCAATTCTGGCCGAGGCTTTCGTAATATGTCTCCGCGGCGTTCACCGAGACAGCGAGGGGCATGGCGCCGGGGTCGGGACGGAGACGCAAGTCGGTCCGGAACACATACCCGTCGGCGGTCCGTTCATCCATGAACCGGACTAGGCTGCGGGCGAGGCGCACCATGTGGTTCTGCAATTTGTCGGGGTTGGCTGTGGAAATACGATCCGTGTCGTAGAAGATGATCAAATCGATATCGCTGGAATAGTTGAGCTCGAAGGCGCCCAATTTTCCCATGCCGATGACTATTAATCCGGACCCATTCTCGGGGTGTTCGCGATCCGCAAGCTCAAACGCGCCTATGCTGGCCGCCTCGCGGATGAGATGGGCCGTCGCCGTCGACAATGTGGTGTCGGCGGTTTCGCTTAGCTTTCTTGTGATTTTGTCGAGACCCCAGACATTTCCCAGATCAGCAACAGCGATCAATAGAGCCATGCGGCGTTTCGCAACACGCAACGCCTGCATCAACTGCTTATTATCAAGTGAATCTTTGCCCTTTTCTGCGATGTCTTGAAGGATGGTGGCGGCGCTGTCGTTCGCGCCGTCGCACACCAGATTGCAAAAGAATTCAGGGTCACGGTGCACGCATTGCGAGAGGAATGAGCTATTGCCGAAGATCGCTTCCAACAACGCCTTAGAGCCAGGTTCGCGTTCAATGGCCTCCGCGACATCGGCAAGTCGTTGTTGCGACGGCGTATCTGTGGGTCGTTCCGCCACTGCGGCGCGCCAATTCGACAAACCGGCATCGACGGCGTCCATATTATGAGGCCGGGGAATCTCAGAAAGCATGTCAATAAGGCGGAAATGTGTCATAATATTTCGCCCCAACCATTGGCACACTGCGGGAAGCGGCTTGTCGGGTCAAGTGGCTCGCCGAGACGAATTTTGGACAGGTAACCTTGGCCGTAATCAAACGAACATTTCGTGGATTTATCCATCTTCTGGGTGGGCTCGCGGTCGGCGTAACATTGTTGGTAATATTCATTGCGTGGCAATTCTCCCAGGGCCCAATTCCTATCGGTTTCCTCAGCCCCTATATCGAGGCCGCTGTCAATCAAGGGAGCCGCGATATTTCGCTTCGCATGGGCGAGACCATCCTGACCTGGGCGGGTTGGGAACGTGCGCTTGATATCAGGGTCCTGAATGTTCAGTTGGTGGATCAGAAAGGCACGACCATAGGGTCCGTGCCCGAGGCCGCATTTTCCATCAGCGGTGACGCGCTGATCCAAGGTAAACTCGCACCTAAAAGTATTGATCTCTTTGGGCCTAGCCTCAGGTTTCGTCGCGATCGCGGCGGTAACATCGATGTTGGCTTTGGTGGCGAAGGGCCCGCCGCAGGCGCGGTCGCTGTCGGTCTGATCGATACCCTGTTGAATCCAGGACGCCAAAATGACTTGCTGAGCTACCTCGCGCGTATCGCCATTATCGGCGGAGACATAACATTGACTGATCAAGTCCTTGGCAAGTCGTGGCATATGTCGGCGGCGGACATGCGTATCAGCCGTTTTATCGACCGATTGAACGGCGAGATGTCCCTAATTCTCGACGGCGATCAGCGACAAACCGCCTTTGAAGTTAGGGCCGAATACCTCTCTCAATCGAAACGCCTTGAACTCGATGTGGACTTTGACGAGGTATTGCCGGCAATATTCGCTTCGGTGTCTAGCGACTTGGCGTCGTTGAGAAATTTTGAAGTTCCTTTCAGCGGCCGCATTTCCTTCGGTATGCCCATTGATGGCAAAGTCGATCGGTTTGGAATTAGCCTGAGCGGCGGCGCGGGGAAGATACACCTGCCGAAGCCGTTTGAACGGCCGATGGATGTTCAGGCCATAGAATTGGAGGCTAGTTACTTCGGTCGCTCGAAGAACGGACAGATTGAGAAACTGGAGGTGCAAATGGCATCGGGAAGGACGCTTGCCCTACCGGCGCCGATTTCCCACGACCTACCCCTGAGGGAGTTCAGTCTTAAAGGGTCATTTGAAAACGATGGCACCAATTGGAAGTTTACCGAATTTGACGCCGATCTTAACGGACCCAAAATCTCGTTGTCGGGTAGGGTCATCGGTATCAATCAGCCTGATGCCCCGGTTGCATTGGATTTGGCTGCTGCCGTGACCAATTTGTCGGTGGGTCAGTTTCCGGACGTTTGGCCGAAGACCCTGGGCAGTGACCCGCGCGCCTGGGTGATCTCACATATCTCCAAAGGCATGGTTCCGCAATTGGATTTCAAGGGCCGGTTCCGATTGGAACCGTCTGGCGGGTTGGTCGTTGACGAACTAGCCGGGACCATGAAAGCGAGAAACGTGGTTGTCGACTATCTGCCACCCTTGCCGGCGGTGACGGTTGATAGTGCGCAAATTGTGTTTGATAAAACTACCTATATGATCCACGTGGATAAAGCCCATGCGCATGGTATGATTGTCCGCGACGGTTCGATCGCCTTCAGCGGGCTCGATCAGTACGACCAAGTAGCAGACATTGACCTCAAGATTGACGGGCCCGTGGCATCACAGCTGGACTACGTTAATCAGAAGCCGTTGGAGTTAGCCTCGATGCTCGGCATCAAGCCGGCCCAGGCGAAAGGTCAGGCGTCGACCCGGCTGAAGTTGTTCTTCATTGTGGAAAAGACGCTCGGGTGGGACCAGATTCAGGTCTGGGCACGATCGCGGCTCCAAGACGTGACCATGGCCCGCGTTTTTAGGGGACGGGGGATAAGCAATGGTCAGCTCGATTTACGTGTGGACAAACGCGGCTTGGACGTCTCCGGCCAAGCCACCTTCGATGGTATCCCCGCATCCTTCTCATGGCGGGAGAACTTTGGCGATAAACAGGAGTTTCGGAGCCGATATCTCATCGATGCGCGGATTGAACGCGTTGTCGATATCCCCGACCTAGGGTTGAATTTGAAAGCGTTTTCCGGCGATTTCTTTGAAGGCGCGGTCGATACTCAGCTGGAGTACACGGTCCTCGACAAGGTCGATCGACGTTTGCGTGTTCAGGCCGACCTAAAAGACGCCAAACTGTCGGCACCTGCTTTCGGTTGGACCAAAGCAAAAGGCGTAGAGGGACGAGCCGATGTCACCCTTAACCTTGCCCGAGATTTGGTTGTTGGCATGCCAAAATTTTCGGTGGATGCCGGAGATTTGTCGGTGATGGGCGCTGCGAAATTTGCCCTGGATGGGAGAGGGCTCGAGCGCATTGACTTTAAGAAGATCGCCTATGGTCGGACGGATATGGTGGGCTCCTTAATCTCTCATTCAGACGGAACCTGGGAAGCAGGTTTCCAGGGCGATAGTTTTGATTTGTCACCCATGTGGGAAAACGTGCTTTCCCAAATTTCCAACGGGGACGTATCGAGCGAGACTTTGTTGGATCGACTGACCCTCGCGGTCGAGCTTAAGAAGGTCTGGTTAGAAGACGACATGGCCCTTTATGACGTTTCCGGAACCTTTTCACGCGATGGTGACATCTGGCGTACGGTTCTTTTGAAAAGCCGTATTTCCGATGATGCGAACCTCGAGTTAGCCATTCGTCCCGGAACCGATGGTAATCGGCGTTTGGCCATGCGCTCAAACAATGCCGGGAAGGTTCTGAAGTTTCTCGACTACTACGAAAACATGATTGGTGGGGAACTCTCGGTGACTGGCACCTTCGATGACTTGGCCTTGGGACAGCCGCTGCAGGGACAAATCTTGGTACGCGATTACCGAGTGGTCAATGCGCCAGTATTGGCGCGCTTGCTGAGTATTATGGCGCTCACCGGTATCTTAGACGCTTTGGAGGGCGACGGCTTGGCTTTCAGTGACTTGTCCGCGCAGTTTGCGTTTCAGCAAGGCACCTTTGAGATCAAGGAGGCCCGCGCCAGCGGCACTGCGTTAGGCTTCACGGCCAACGGCAAGATTTTCCGGCACGCCGACGTCGTAGACCTTGAGGGCACGATGATCCCTGCCTATGCCTTGAATTCAGTCTTCGGCCGAATTCCGCTGTTGGGTGATCTGTTCACCGGCGGCGAGAAAGGCGGGGGAATCTTCGCGGCCGCCTATACCATGACTGGCCCAATTGAGGCGCCGGTGGTCTCCGTCAACCCGTTGTCCGCGCTGACGCCAGGCTTTCTTCGAAACGTCTTTGGTATCATCGGCAAGCCCGGTAAGGAACGGTCTGTCCTTGAAGAGGAGCCTCCGAAACCGCAGCTGCAATAGAGCCCCCGGTTTGCCGGAATTCGCCAGCACCGTTCTCCAACAGGACATGACCAACTTCGTGTTTGCTGTTCCGGCAAGGCACAAGTGTGCCGGTGAGCCGACGTCACGGCGTTCTGCGGTGTCGGGATCAGAGTCATTGTCCGGTAAGCGAAACAGCATTACGCGGTCATGGTGAAACTGCTTCGCAAGCGTCTAAGACATAGGTCTGCGTGGGGCCAAATAGACCGGAGGCTCCAAAGTTCAGGTGTGGGATTTCTGTTTTCGCTTTAAGGCGGTCCTTAATGCGATCATCTCGTGCACGCCGATAGCCCCCAACAATCCAATTTCCAAGCACAACCGTGTACGACAGCTTCGCATGAAGGGAGCGCTCTATATCCCCCGCACCAAGGCTGATGGTGCGGCACGACAGATTGCAACACGCCTTGATGTGGTTGAAGTGGCCGTTGGCCGGATGCTACGTGATAAAAATCTGGGTGCCGATGGGGCCAGAAAGTTGAGGATCTTGACTAGACACAACTAGGAATGTTGGTCGGTGCGATACCCAGATGAACGACGATGATTTTTCCGTCTCAAGGGTCACGAGCTATACTGTTAGGACTACTGCGGCGCGCTTAAGCGAGGCAAAAATGGGTCAGATCAGGATTGCGGTTGGACCAGAACGTACCGCTTCTTCCCAACGGAAAGCTTCAAGGTGCCGTGTTCGCCCATGTCCTGGCTGCCGATCGTCTGGGTCTCGTCGACAATGACCGCGTCATTGAGGCGCGCTCCGCCGCCTCGGATCAGCCGTCGGGCCTCGCTGTTTGATTGCGACAATCCTGCGCGATAAAGCAATTCGAAGGCCGCGATGCCTCTTTGTAAGTCCTGGTGGGGAAGGCGCACCGTTGGCAGACCGGCGTCCGCCTGGCCTTGCTCAAAGGTCTTCTCTGCGGTCTCCCGGGCGTTGCGCGCGGCGTCCGCCCCGTGGCAAAGTGCGGTGATGTGATCAGCTAGGGTCTTCTTTGCTTCATTAATTTCCGCACCTTCAAGGCTCTCTAGCTTGGCGATTTCGTTGGTCGGCATTTCCGAGAACAATCGTAGGAACCTCCCGACATCGGCATCTTCCGTGTTTCGCCAATACTGCCAGTAATCGTAGGGAGAAAGCATGTCGCTGTTTAACCACACGGCACCATCCGCCGTCTTGCCCATTTTGGCCCCCGAGGACGTGGTCAGCAGTGGGGTGGTTAGGCCAAACAGCTCTTGGCCGTCGGCCCGACGCCCGAGATCGACGCCGTTGATGATATTGCCCCACTGATCAGAGCCGCCCATTTGAAGCGAACAGCCGTAGCGCTTGTGCAGTTCGATGAAATCATAGGCCTGGAGAATCATGTAATTGAATTCTAGGAACGTCAACTGCTGCTCACGCTCGAGACGCAGCTTGATGCTATCGAAGGTCAGCATCCGGTTTACGGAGAACAACCGGCCGTAATCCCGGAGGAACGGCACATACTGCAGTTCATCGAGCCAATCGGCATTGTTAACCATGATAGCATCAGTGGGACCGTGCCCGAATTTCAGATACTTGGCAAAAACCTGTTGAATGCCCGCCATATTGGCGGCAATCGCTTCATTGTCTAGAAGCCTGCGCGCTTCGTCCTTGCCCGACGGGTCCCCGACCTTGGTGGTGCCACCACCCATCAGAACGATCGGCTTGTGTCCGGTTTGTTGCAACAGACGCAGCAACATGATGGACACCAAGCTGCCCGCGTGCAGGGACGGGCCGGTGCAATCGAAACCAATATACGCCGTCACAATGCCGTCCTTAGCCTGCGTATCCAAGGTATCAATGTCGGTACATTGGTGAACGAACCCACGTTCGACAGCCTGGTTGAGAAAATCGGATTTGTATGTGCCCATGCATGCCTCTGTATCTTAGTAGACCTGGGTTTATGCTATAGATCAGGGAAGTGCAATGCTGGGCACGGTTCAAGGTTGGGACAGGAACTGTATATGACGACCAGGGAACGAAAAATGGCTATTGGCATGATGAGCGGCACCTCATTGGACGGGGTGGACGCGGCATTGGTGGAAACGGATGGAACGGATATTTTCGGATTGGGACCGTTTCATTCCATTTCCTATCCGCCAGCCTTTCGCTCCCGGCTGAAAAACTTAATGGGCCGCCCGTCTAACGGAGAGGGCCTCGATGTGGAACGAGACTTGACACTCTATCATGCTGAGGCAGTCCATCGCCTCCTCACCGATACGGGCTTACAGCCCGATGAGGTCGACGTAGCCGGCTTCCATGGCCAGACTGTTTTTCACGACCCGGTCAATGCAGTGACCTGTCAGATAGGCGACGGTCCTTTGCTGGCGTCAGAAACGGGGATCGATGTGGTGTCGGATTTCCGTGCCGCTGATGTGGCCGCAGGCGGCGAAGGCGCCCCCCTCGCGCCACTATTCCATGTCGCAATGGCACAGACCCTTGAACGGCCTCTGGCCATTCTAAACATGGGCGGTGTCGCCAACGTGACTTGGATAAGTCCGGACGGTGGCGCCATCGCGTTCGATACTGGACCGGCCAATGCAATGGTCGATGACTGGGTTCGGACGCGGACCGATTTGAACTTTGATGAAGGCGGTGCATTGGCGCGGCAGGGACAGGTTAATAAGATCGCGCTGGCCGCCCTTATGGACAATCCTTATTTCGATCTTCCGGGGCCAAAATCGCTGGATCGGGACGCCTTCGAGATGAGCCCAGTGGCACATCTCTCAACGGAAGATGGCGCCGCGACCCTATTGGCGTTCACAGCAGCGTCAATCGCGCAGGCTCAGGATTTGCTACCGGCTCCTCCATTGCGGTGGTTGGCGACGGGCGGTGGGCGGCACAACCCTGCCTTGATGGCGGCTGTGCGGCATCAATTAGCTGCGCCGTTGGAGCCTGTTGAGGCTGTCGGATGGAATGGCGACGCTTTGGAGGCCCAGGCGTTCGCCTACCTGGCGGTCCGTAGCATCTATGGGATGCCGCTCAGTTATCCGCAGACGACCGGTGTGCGCCAGCCGATCACAGGTGGTGTGTTCCACGCGGCGAATGGGGCATGAGGGGGTTCATGTATTGTATTTTTATACCTGACGGCGGTATGCGTGGGCCTTTGGGCAAGGTAGGGTGCATAGTAGAGAGGAACGACGAGAGATATCAAAGCCGAGAGAAACACCGAAGTTGTTTTTAAAAGTTTCGAGAAAGCTCTTCATCCCCTAAACAAGAAAATTCTGAAATGTCTGGGCCGGTATTTGCACAGCTTTGTCCGTTGAATTGAGCTGACAAACGAGGAATGGACCAACGCCATGGATTTCTCTCTGCGCGCCGCGCAGATCATCGATCCTAACCACGGCGAATTCATCATCTTTGCAGACAACTTGGGTATCTGGGCCTTGGTTCACTTGCTGGATTTGAACAACAAGGGAATGCAACTCACATGATTTCAGGGGTCGTTGGTACTGCAATCGCTAGCTCACACGCTTGAGGTTGGCGGGTGCAATGAGCGATATGGTGATAGGATCGGGTTTTACGCGGCCTTCGGTAGCGCCTTATCCAGATATTCGTCCAGGTGAGTAATCAGTTCGCTGACATCTTCTTGGAAAAAATGATCGCCGTTCTTGATAACCCGGTAGTCGATGCTGATGTTCTTCTGTTTCTTCAATTTTTGGACAAGCTTATCGACCGAGATCTGCGGCACGATGTCATCCTTGTCCCCGTGAAGGATCATGCCGGAAGCGGGGCAAGGTGCGAGGAACGAGAAGTCGTGAATATTTGCCGGCGGTGCCACGGAAACGAAACCATCTATTTCCGGACGACGCATCATCAATTGCATGGCTACCCAGGCACCGAATGAGAACCCGCCGATCCAGCAACTCTTGGTGTTTGGGTTGTGCGCTTGCATCCAATCTAGAGCCGAAGCCGCATCGCTCAGTTCGCCTTGGCCATTGTCGAACATGCCTTGAGAACGTCCGACGCCGCGAAAATTGAAGCGCAGTGCGGAGAACCCGCGCTTCACGAATGCTTGATAAAGTATGTAGACCATCCTGTTGTTCATCGTGCCGCCGTGTTGCGGATGTGGATGCAATAGAAGAGCAATGGGTGCGTTCGAACTCTTCGAATGATGGTACCGGCCTTCTATACGGCCTTCGGGGCCATTGAAAATCACCTCAGGCATGAATACTAAAAAGTCCTATTTCAGTTGGTTATTCCATGCATCGAAAAAATTCAGATCGCTAAGTTTCTGTAATTGCAAACGATTATCAGTAACAAGTGCTCACGAATACTTGATCAAATTGGTCGGACATCCTATATACCATTCAGATCGAGCGGGCAGACCTAGGCTCAGCACCCGCTGGCATCAGGACAGTCCTTTCGATGGAAAAACGATTAGAACATAACCTAGGTACCATGGTTTTCAAGACCCTTCGCGAAGATATCGACGGTTATCTCGAAAGAGACCCCGCAGCGCGCGGCGCATTTGAGGTTATACTTTGCTATCCTGGGTTTCACGCACTTATAACTTACCGTCTGTCCCACTGGCTGTGGCAGAAGCGCATATTTTTGATTGCCCGGTTCTTGGCCCATGTTGGGCGCATCATGACTGGAATTGAAATCCATCCCGGCGCCGAAATCGGCAAGAGATTTGTCATTGACCACGGTTTTGGTGTGGTGGTCGGCGAGACGTCGGTCATTGGTGATGACGTGACGCTCTACCACGACGTCACTTTGGGCGGTGTCGCGCCGAGCATCGACTCACAGGCCCAAGTGGGTCAGAAGCGACATCCGACGTTGGGCGATGGTGTCATCGTTGGATCGGGTGCGCAGATTTTGGGTCCTATTTCCGTCGGTGCTCATGCGCGCGTTGGTGCCAATTCGGTGGTCACCAAGGATGTCCCGAGTTCGGTCACAGCTGTTGGCGTGCCGGCGAAAGTGGTGATGCCGAAGGACAAGCAGAAAGCGCGAGAGTTTCAAGCCTATGCCACGACGGAAGAGGGATGCCCGGATCCTGTTCTGCAAACTATCGAAAATCTGAGAAGTCAGGTCACGGATCTGAGCGCGCGGATCGATGAGCTAGAAGGCAGGCAGCAGGATATCGTTGCCAAGGTTCGTGAAGAGAATAGGAGCGACGTCGCCTGACGTCGCGCCGAAATGTGATGGAGTTGAAAGGGGAATCATTGTGAGACTGAGCACAAAAGGCCGCTACGCCGTAATGGCTATGGTCGACTTGGCGACACAGTCGGATGGCCGCCCCGTCGCGTTGGCAGATGTGGCGGAACGACAGGAGATTTCTCTTTCCTATCTGGAGCAGTTGTTTGGCAAGTTGCGCCGTGGCGGATTGGTGGAGAGCGTGCGCGGCCCTGGCGGCGGCTATATGTTGTCGAGAACGTCTGATGACACTCGTGTTTCCGACATCATTATGGCCGTCGATGAGCCGATCAAGGCAACGCGATGTAGCCCGGGGTCCCCCGAAGGATGCAAATCCAACAAGAGCCGGTGTCTGACCCATGACCTCTGGGAAGAACTCGGCAACCACATCTATCTCTATCTCTGTTCAGTTTCTCTTGCGGATGTCGTGCACAAGCGTGTGCTTGGCCGCAGCGGCCATCTCTTACACCAGTTCCGGCCGAATGCGCCGCTCGCGGTTGTGGAGTAGATAACCCATCGATCAAGGAACTGACCGGCATGGTTGAGATGACCTACTTAGATCACAACGCGACGACACCCACCCGACCGGAAGTGATAGCCGCTGTCGGTGAGGTGATGGCTCTGACTGGCGCCAATCCGTCATCCGTCCATGGTTATGGTCGCGATGCGCGTAAACGGATTGAGGAAGCCCGTATGGTTGTTGCGGCGTTGGTTAATGCCTCACCCAATGAGGTCATCTTCACAGGCGGTGGATCGGAAGCCGACAATCTGGCGATCATGGGATCGGGCCGCACGCGAGTGATGAGCTCGGAAACTGAGCATTCGGCGGTCTTGAAAACGGCTTTACTGCGGACCGGCAATTCCTACCTTCTCCCCGTCGACGATCAGGGCGTTGTAGATTTGGGGGCATTGGCGGATCGGCTGGCTGAAGACGAGGATCCGGCGCTTGTCTGTGTGATGGCCGCTAATAATGAAACAGGGGTCTTGCAGCCGGTTCGAGAGGTCGCCGACATTGCCCACGCTCATGGGGCCTCAGTGCTTTGTGATGCAGTGCAGGCCGCCGGTAAGATTGAAGTTGATTTCCCCGCCTGGGACGTTGACTACATGGCGCTTTCGGCGCACAAGATTGGCGGCCCGCAGGGCATCGGCGTGTTGGTCCGTCGCGATGGTGCGCCACTGCGGAGCCTGCTGACCGGCGGTGGTCAGGAGCATGGTTTGCGGGCTGGTACGGAGAACGTTGCCGGCATTGTCGGGTTCGCTGTCGCCGCCCAGATTGCCAAGGATACATGGTCGGAGACGGGAGCCCGGCTCGCCGTATACCGCGACGAATTGGAGCGCCGGGTCTTGGAGTTGTCACCAGGCTCGGAGATTTTCTCCGCCAGGGCGCCGCGTTTGCCAAACACAAGCAACTTCTCTTTGCCTGGTGTGCGTAGCGACACCCAGGTCATGAATTTGGATCTGGATGGCGTGGCCGTGAGTGCCGGCTCGGCATGCGCCGCCGGCAAGGTCGAGCCGTCGCACGTCCTGGATTCCATGAAGGTTGATCCTGAGGTCGCGACCACGGCGATTCGGGTGAGTTTTGGATGGAACTCTAAAGCGGAGGATGTGGACGCTTTTATTCATGCCTGGCAAAAGATGATTTACGTCGACTCCGGACAGGAAACTGCCGCATAAGGCGGCGCAACGGATACGTATAGGATTAAGGATAAGAAAAAACATGGCCGCCACGCCAGAGACAGCCCAGCAGGTTCAAGAATATGCCGATGATGGCTACAAGTACGGATTTGTCACGGATATCGAAACCGAGAGTGCGCCTAAGGGGCTGAATGAAGATATCATCCGGTTCATTTCCGCGAAGAAGAAGGAGCCGGAGTGGATGCTGGAAAGCCGGCTTAAGGCGTATCGCCACTGGCTGACCATGCCCGAGCCCGAATGGCAGAAACCCGACTTTCCCGCCATCAATTATCAGGATTCTTATTACTACTCGGCGCCAAAATCCATGGCCGATAAGCCGAAAAGCCTGGATGAGGTTGACCCGGAACTCCTAGCTACCTACGAGAAACTGGGGATTCCGCTTCAAGAACAGGAGCGTTTGGCCGGCGTCGCCGTCGATGCGGTCTTTGATTCTGTTTCTGTGGCAACCACCTTTAAGGCGAAGCTAGAAGAAGTGGGGGTCATCTTTTGTCCTATCTCGGAGGCGATCGAACGTTGTCCAGATTTAGTCCAAAAATACCTTGGCAGCGTCGTGCCCTACACGGACAACAAGCACGCCTGCTTGAATGCGGCCGTCTTCACCGACGGCTCCTTCGTCTTTATCCCGAAGGGCGTGCGCTGCCCCATGGAGCTCTCCACCTACTTCCGCATCAATGCGGAAAATACCGGTCAATTCGAGCGCACTCTGATTATCGCTGACGAAGGCTCTTACGTGAGCTACTTGGAGGGCTGCACGGCGCCCATGCGGGATGAGCACCAGCTGCATGCCGCCGTCGTCGAGCTCATCACCTTGGACGATGCGGAGATAAAATACTCCACGGTTCAAAACTGGTATCCCGGTGACGAGGAGGGACGCGGGGGCATCTATAATTTCGTGACTAAGCGTGGTGCCTGCCGGGGTCGAAACTCGAAGATTTCTTGGACCCAGGTGGAGACCGGATCGGCAATTACCTGGAAGTACCCGAGCTGCATTCTTCAGGGCGAAAACTCGGTGGGAGAGTTCTACTCGATCGCCATCACTAACAACCGCCAGCAGGCCGATACGGGCACGAAGATGATTCACTTGGGCAAGAATACTTCATCGCGAATCATCTCCAAAGGAATCTCGGCGGGGCGGTCCGACCAGACCTATCGCGGCCTGGTGCGCATGGGCCCGAAGGCGAACGGTGCGCGTAACTACACTCAGTGTGATTCTCTGCTCATTGGAGATACCTGCGGCGCCCATACGGTGCCTTACATAGAAAGCAAAAACAAAGGTGCTGTTGTCGAACACGAAGCGACGACCTCAAAGATCAGCGAGGACCAACTGTTCTACTTGCGCCAGCGGGGCATCGACGAGGAAGCCGCCGTGGCCCTGGTGGTCAACGGCTTTTGCCGCGATGTATTGCAGCAACTGCCCATGGAATTCGCTGTCGAGGCGCAAAAATTGGTTGGAATTAGCCTGGAAGGCAGCGTCGGCTAAGCGACGCGAATAAAGAAAAGGTCATCAGACACATGTTGGAAATCAAAAATCTTCATGCTGCGGTTGACGGAACCGAAATCCTCAAAGGGTTGAGCCTGGAGATCAATGCCGGTGAAACCCATGCGATCATGGGGCCCAACGGCTCCGGAAAGAGTACCTTGTCCTACGTATTGGCCGGCAGGGACGGCTATAAGGTTACAAAGGGGGAGATCCTCTATAAAGGACAGAACCTCCTGGACCTGTCGCCAGAGGAACGCGCAGGTAATGGTGTTTTCCTGGCCTTTCAATATCCTGTGGAAATTCCCGGCGTCGCCAACACTATCTTTCTGAAGGAAGCCCTTAATGCCGTGCGCCGCCATCGTGGTGAAGAGGAACTGGACGCCATGGCGGTCCTCAAGGTCGTTCGCGAGAAGACCAAAGAACTTGGTATTTCCGAAGACATGCTGAAGCGGGCCGTTAACGTGGGCTTTTCCGGCGGAGAGAAGAAGCGGAACGAAGTCCTTCAGATGGCGGTGCTGAACCCGTCGCTAGCGATCTTAGACGAGACGGACAGTGGCCTGGATATTGACGCCCTCAAGATTGTGGCCGATGGCGTGAATGCGCTCCGCGCGCCAGACCGCGCGACACTGGTGATTACGCACTATCAGCGTCTGTTGGATCATATTGTGCCCGACAAGGTCCATGTTTTGGCGAAAGGACGTATCCAACGCAGCGGTGGCAAAGCATTGGCGCTGGAGTTGGAGAAAAACGGCTACGCCGAGTTCGCGGAAGCGGCGGCTTGAGGGCGACCATGAGCCAGAAGATCAATCCCGTCGAAAATTTTGTTTCCGGTTTCGAAGCAATCCGCGCGACGCTTGCCGGTAACGATTTGCCGTGGCTCGACTCGCTTCGCCGCAGCGGCATAGGGCAGTTCGAAGACATCGGCCTGCCGGGGCCAAAGGTGGAGTCTTGGAAGTACACCCGCCTGCGTCCGCTTGAGGACACGACATTCCGTCCTGTAATACTTGCTGATCGCGAAGCCTATATCGATCAGGTGCCTACGGTGCTGCCGTCCAGTTCCGGATGTCCGCGAATTGTTTTCGTCAACGGGTTCATGCGCTCGGATCTTTCATGCCTCGATAATTTGCCGGAAGGGGTGACGGTTGAATCCCTAGGCGCCGCCGTGGCTAGAGATTCTGAGTGGGTTGAGACGCATTTGGGACGCATCGGGCGCCTTGAAGGGCAGCCGCTTGTGGCGTTAAACACGGCGATGATGAATTCTGGGGTCGTCGTTCACGTTCAGCGCGGGGTTGTGGTTGAGCAGCCCATCCAGATGATCTTCATCGCGGGCCTTACCGAAGAGCCAGTCGCATGCTATCCGCGCAACTTGATCGTTATGGAGGAGGCCAGCCAGGCAACGCTGGTAAAATTGCATGCGGGTCTTGGCGTAAGCGCATACCTTGCCAATGCTGTCACGGAAGTGGAGGTGGGAGATGCAGCTATCCTACGCCATTACCGAGTGCAGTCGGAAAACATTCAGGCCACGCATCTAGGCAGTTTGCATGTGCGGATCGGCCAGGATGCGACCTACGACGGTTTTGGTTTGCACATCGGTGGCCGCCTATCTAGGACGGAAGTTTTTGCACGCCTGGAAGGCGAGGGTGGTCATTGCGCTCTCAACGGAGCCTACCTGATGAAGGGGCGCGAGCATTGCGATAACACCACGGTTATCGAGCACGTGGTGCCACACACCACCTGCTCGGAAGTTTTCAAGGGTATTCTTGATGATGAATCTCGCGGGGTGTTCCAAGGCCGCATCGTGGTTCACAAGGATGCTCAAGGCACTGATGGGCACCAATCGTCTAATGTGCTGCTATTGTCGGATAAGGCGGAGATGGATGCTAAGCCGGAGTTGGAAATTTATGCCGACGATGTCAAATGTTCACATGGCGCGACGACGGGACAGTTGGACGAAACGGCGCTTTTCTATCTGCGTTCACGCGGTATTCCGGAAGCATTGGCACGCAATCTTCTGATCCAATCTTTCGTTGCCGGCGCTTTGGATGAAATCAAGGTCGACACGGTGCGCGAGGCTATGATGAGCAAGGTGGTCCACTGGCTGCCAGCAAAATGTTTTCTAGCCGAGGAGTGGACTGAGGAATGAGTAAGCTAAGCGCCCTGACCGAGCCTTTCGGGACTGGCGGTAATTCTGTCCAAGCGTTTGATGTGGATAAGGTCCGTGCCGACTTTCCAATCCTGTCGCGTGAGGTGTATGGCAAACCTCTAGTGTTTTTTGACTCAGGAGCCAGTGCCCAAAAGCCGCGAGTGGTCATTGACTGTATCCGCGAGGCCTATGAATCCTATTATTCCAATGTACATCGGGGCGCACACTATCTGAGCCAACGGGCAACAGATGCCTATGAAGAAGCGCGTGTCATCATTGCTAAATTCATGAACGCGCCGTCAGACAAAAATATCGTCATAACGTCAAGCGTTACTGAATCTATAAACCTCGTCGCGGCGACCTGGGGGCGCAAATTCCTCAAAGAAGGTGACGAGGTGATCGTGTCCGAAATGGAGCACCACGCAAACATCGTGCCCTGGCAGATGCTACGCGAGGAGAAGGGGATTATCATAAAGGTCGTACCGGTCCGTGATGACGGCTCGTTCCATCTGCAAGACTTTGAGGCCTGCCTCAGCTCCCGGACCAAACTTGTCGCTATCACCGAGGTGTCGAATGTCCTCGGCACGCGGGTTCCCATCAAGGAGCTGACCAGAATCGCCCACGAACGCGGCGCCAAGGTTCTTGTGGATGGTGCCCAGGGCATCGTCCACCAAGGCGTGGACGTTCAGGCTCTGGACGTAGATTTCTATGGCTGGACTGGACACAAGCTCTACGGACCAAGCGGTGTCGGTATTCTCTACGGCAAGGCCGACGTGCTAGAATCGATGCCTCCATTCCAAGGTGGTGGCGACATGATCGTCAGGGTAACCTTTGAAAAAACGACGTTCCAGGATCCGCCACACCGCTTCGAAGCCGGAACGCCGCCGATTGTTCAGGCGATCGGATTGGGCGCCGCCGTGAAGTACGTGGAAGAGTTGGGAATGAAGAGTATTGCCGCGCAGGAACACAGTACCCTGGCGTACGCCCAACAAGAGTTGGCTGATATTGAGGGATACCGTGAAGTTGGTACCGCACCGGACAAAGCCGCCATCATTTCGTTCTTGGTGGATGGTCTGCACCCGTTTGATGTCGCCGCGGTTCTGGATCGCCAGGGTGTGGCTACACGGGTTGGCCAGCATTGCGCCGAGCCCTTGATGGATCGCATGGGGATTGAAGGTACGGTTCGCGCCTCCTTCGGTCTTTACAATAACCGCGCCGACGTCGACGCTTTGGTCGCTGGCATCCGGAAGGCGAAGGAAATGTTGTCGTGAGTAGACTGCTTGATCTGGAGAAATACGATGAATTCGTCGGCAACCTGGAACTAATCGACGACGAGGACATGCGGTTCGAGTATATTATCGACGTGGGCAAGAAAGCTGGCGACGCCGATTTTCCGGAGGTTATGAAGGTCGATGCCAACCTTATGCACGGCTGCATGTCGAAAGTTTGGATTATTGATCGGGTCGATGATGGCCGGCACTATTTCTCTGGTTTCAGCGATGCCATTATTGTTAAGGGGCTGGTGACGATGATGACTGAATCATTCAGCGGCCTCACAGGTGACGAATTGGACGCCTTGAATGAAGATCATGTCCGAAAGCTGAACTTGGGCGCGCTGACCACACAGCGCCAGGTTGGTATGCTGGCGATGCTGGCCCACCTCCAGAAACTGGGCCGACGCGTGACAACCGCAGCGGCGGATTGAGGAGAAAAACGAATGTATCCCATGGGTGACCCTTACGGCGGCGGCGGCGCGCAGTCGGACATGACTGAATATAAGGCCAGTGAGGGCGAGCAGCTCCCTGAGGGCGCGACGGTGGCCACGGAAGAGCAAGTGGTAGAGGCGATGCGGACGGTCTACGACCCGGAAATCCCAGTGAATATTTACGATCTGGGGCTGATCTATACCACCGATATTGCCGAAAACGGTAACATCGACATCAACATGTCCCTTACCGCACCGGGTTGCCCCGTTGCCGGAGAGATGCCCGGGATGGTGGCCCGTGCCGTATCGGGGATCGATGGAACTGGTGTGGTCGAGGTGAAGATTGTCTGGGAGCCGGAATGGACACCCGAGCTCATGTCGGAAGATGCGAAGCTTGCGCTCGGCATGTACTGAGCTTAACTAAGTCGTATGGAAGGTAATCATGAACGCACTCGCGCCCCAAATGCTAACCCTGACCGATGCCGCGGCGGACCAGGTTAAGAGGCTGATCGACGATAGCGATACGCCGGTCATCGGTCTTCGCGTCAGTGTATCGTCGAAAGGTTGTTCCGGTCTCTCCTATGTCTTCGAATATGTAGAGGAAAAGAAAAACCTTGAAGAAGAGGTGGAGAGCAAGGGCGTGAAAATCTTCATCGATCCCATGGCGATCATGTTCATCATGGGAAGCGAAATGGATTACAAGCAAGACCGCTTGCAGAGCGGTTTCGTGTTCAACAATCCAAACGCAAAGAACGTGTGTGGTTGCGGAGAAAGTTTTTCAGTCTAACGATATTTCGGTCTTCTGTGACGTTGATGCCCCGATCGAACCTTAAAACAGGCCTGGGAGGCTGAACAGTGTTGAAGATGACATTTGTCGAGCCGGGCGGGATTCTCCATGAGGTAGAGGTGGACGATGGGAGCACCGTGCTCGAGGTGGCCCGCCGCCACGGGTTCGACCTGGAAGGGGCGTGTGAGGGATGCATGGCTTGTTCCACTTGCCACGTGATCGTCGATGACAACTGGTTTAAGAAATTGGATCACGCCAGCGAGGAAGAGGAAGACATTCTTGACCTTGCCTTCGACGTCCGCCCCACATCGCGTCTCGGTTGTCAAATCTCGTTATCGCCGGCCCTGAACGGTCTTGTGGTGGCTTTGCCGTCGCAACACTTCAATGTGATGGGTGGTTAGGTCGTAAGCGTTGTTTAAAGGCGCGGTAGCCGAATAGGAGCTGTCGTGCCCAAACTCGCCTCACCCCGGTCGGTCACCAAAACATATGCCTCGCCTACTTTAGGCGTGTATCCGATCAGGTTCCTGAGCAGGTTGATCATAGCACGCTTCAATCGCAGTTCATCCGTAACGATCTTTATGGCGACGCTTGATTGGTTCGTGCACTTCTACCTTTTCACGGGCGCGGTGGTGTTGGTCGTCCTGATCCAATTTTGACATAACTGCTACTCTGTGACTTTAAACGCCGTGCTTAATTGACTGGTCAGGATGCAAACACCTTGTCCCGGCGAAACGAATGCCTATATTCCGCTCATGAATGATCTTGGTATGGATAACGTCGCACCGGGTGCGCGCGTGGTTGTGGCTATGTCGGGCGGTGTGGACTCCTCGACTGCCGCGGCCTTGATGGTGGATGCGGGCTATGACGTTGTCGGCGTGACATTGCAACTCTATGACCACGGTGAAGCCATTGGACGCAAGGGTGCCTGCTGCGCCGGCCAAGATATCCACGATGCCCGCCGTGTGGCCGAGGCCCTGGGCATTCCTCATTACGTTCTCGATTACGAGAGCCGATTTCGCGAAAGCGTTATGGAAGAGTTTGCCAACTCCTATGTGCGCGGTGAGACCCCCATCCCCTGCGTACGCTGCAATCAGACGGTGAAGTTCCGTGATCTTCTGGGTACAGCGAAGGACCTCAACGCCGATTGCCTGGTCACGGGCCACTATGTTCGCCGCGTTGCCGGTGAAGATGGCGGCGAAATGCACCGGGCCCACGACCCCACAAAGGATCAAAGCTATTTTCTATATGCGACAACTCGCGAACAGTTGGACTTCCTCCGCTTCCCTTTAGGAGACATGACCAAGTCTGAAACCCGACATCATGCCGAGCGGTTCAATCTCCCCGTCGCGGAAAAACCCGAAAGCCAGGACATCTGTTTCGTGCCTAATGGTAACTACGCCAAGGTGATCGCGAAACTTCGCCCCGGTGCATGGGAGCCCGGTGATATCTTGGACTTGGACGGTAACGTCATCGGTCAGCACGAGGGCATCATCAACTTCACGGTCGGGCAACGACGCGGCCTGGGTGTTGCCGCGGCGCATCCCCTATACGTGGTCAGGATCGACCCAAAGCGTCGGCAAGTAATTGCCGGACCTAAATCCGCGCTGGCGAAGACGGAATTGAAGGTCAGTGCCGTCAACTGGATCGGCCCTGGCGCCGTGCCACCCTCCGAAAGACGGGTCGGTGTCAAAATTCGCTCAACGTCGATGCCGAAGGCGGGTGTGATACGTTGTAACACTGACGGTTGGAACGTGGTGTTCGACGAACCTCAGACCGGTATCGCGCCTGGACAGGCGGCGGTATTCTATGACGGGGACCGCGTGCTAGGCGGTGGTTGGATACAGCGCGAAGGCTGAATTCCGGAGGGTGCTTTGGGCGCTGTCTCACGCCGCCTGTGCTGTCGCCTCGCGATAGAGGGACCGTTCCGGGATGCGCGTGAATCCTATGCTCGAAATATCATCCATGAGGACGGACAACAGGGCCGCCTTCTCGGCGCGCATGGCAGCGTCAACAAGGACCTGGTAAAAGACATCACGTTGGGCATGGCTGCCGCCGACCTGATAGAGGTCGCGGCGGACCGGCCAAAGCAGCTCGATCACCTTGTCGTATTTATGCTTCCGGTGCGCGGCCATGGCTTTAACCAGCGGAATGCCTAAAGCCGTGGTCGCGTGTCCGACCGTGCCGTGTTCCGCCCCCGTTGCGTACATGCTTGCTACGAGGGTGTCGATGGCGGCAAATTCCCCCACGGCGGCCAGCGCCATGGCGTCGTGGGCGCTGGAGAATGGGTTCGCGTGGTCAGAGGTGCGACCAACGGAAATATTGGCGATATCCTGCCAATGATCGCCCACATTGACGCCTCGCAATTCCAGACGCATTAGTAATGAAGCTACGTTTTGGAGGTCGATGGTTGCGTCGGGTACGGCTTGAACCAAAGGCGATTCCGGATTACGGACGCGGCTGATCAGCAGCTCAAGAATCTGGTCATGCTCGCCGGCTTCCAAAAGGAACAAGCAGAGATGCCACCAATTGTGATGGCCGATCTGGTTTGCTTCGTCCCAGTTGCCGGAGAGGCGTTCCATCCACGCGCGGCCCTCATTCATGCGACCTTGCATGAACAAGACATGGGCAATGGCGTGCGCACCCCAGGCGCTATCGGGCGCGCGTTCCACAGCACCGCGGCCGGCGCGTTCGGCAGTATCGTAATCACCTGCCTCTTCGTTGGAAAAGGCGCGGACCGCCAAGAAATGCGGATAGTCGGGACTATCATCATTCCAAGCGAGGGCCGCCCGCTCGGCGACGTCGCGCATCCATTGGCTTTCTCCGCACCAAAACAGTTCAAATTGCAGAAGGCGATGCGCCACTAGATCAAGGGGATGGGTGGCTAGATGCGCTTCTAGTGAGGCTGCGCCGGCCTGCAAGTTACCCGCATGGGCCACCATCAACCCATCAAGCAAGGCTCGTTCACGGGGTGACAGGTCATCGAGGGCGCCGATGTCGGCTATCAAGCCATCGATGACGGGGTTATACTTTGCCGTACGGCCAGCGTGCAGGATCCAGGCCTTGAGGATTCGTGGTAACCTAAAATCTGAATCCGCCTCCATGGCGGCATCCAAATGTCTCATGGCATCGGCGCGCCAGGCGACGAATGACCGAGCGCCGGAATCATAAGCTTTCGCTGCTTTAGGCTGAGACGTCGCCATACTAAATCCGAAAT
Source organism: Rhodospirillaceae bacterium UBA3470 (assembly GCA_002378125.1). GTDB lineage: Bacteria > Pseudomonadota > Alphaproteobacteria > Rhodospirillales > Casp-alpha2 > UBA3470. Next base: position 24,360 of record DFRF01000077.1, read on the forward strand.
GATCAACAAAATCTGCCACGACGCTTCCCCTACTTATCAGATGAACTGGGGTGATGTTAGGAAGGGTAGATGGGCGGCGCAAGGCTGGACGATGCCGCAGTGGCGAACGTAAGGTGAATAATGATTGTTGCATGGTGGGGGCGGGACAGGTCTCTTCGAGATTTGACTTGGTTGGTTGCGGTTTCTTGGGTGAGGAGATCAAACTTGATGCCAAAATGATAGCGCTCGGCTAAAAAATTTTTAGAGATCCATCTGAAACCGCGAAGGCGACAAGTATGGCGGGTAAGGTCGGAAGTCGTGTGGTTTACGTTGATCGCCTTAAAGATCTCACATTGGCATCTGCCGCATTGCGGGGTCCAGTCGAAATGGGCGTGGACGTCATTCCATCGACTTTTGCCGGCCGGCATTGAGGCTGCGTCGATATCTCTGAGGTCGCTGTTCAGGACCTCCGTGGCCGCACTCAGTTATTAGGCCCAGCGAACACAATGGCCGCTGATGAAATTAGCCAGATCAAAGTCCGAGTGTGCGCCGTTGCCTGCTCCGGGGATGGTGCCGTTCAAGTGCTGACCCCATAACAGCAATTCACTGACGTCGTAATGGGGGGGCGACTTTATGGTGTCCTTCTTGGGGCCTGTTCGTGATGGGGGTCGTGCTTATTCCGCAGCTGCGGCACGTTTCAGGTGCTCCAGCATTTCCGACGCGCCGCTCACAGAGAAGGGATCGCCGGTGTCACTGATGTCTTCGACGAATAGCGTGTCGATGACACCGTCGTGAACGATCATGGCGTAACGCCACGAGCGCTCTCCGAAACCAAGATGGCGTTTTTTCACGAGCATCCCCATCGCGGTCGTGAAATCTGCATTGCCGTCTGGCAGCATTAAGACCTCATCCTTAATCCCAAGTCCCTGACGCCAAGCGTCCATAACGAACCAGTCGTTGACCGAGAGGCAGTAGATCTCATCCACCCCGGCGGCTTTTATCTCCCGGGCGTAGGTCGCGTAGCCCGGCAGATGGGAAGACGAACAGGTTGGCGTGAAGGCTCCCGGTAGTGCAAAGACAACGACAGTCTTGTCGGCAAAAATCTCTTCCGTGGTCAGATCGCGCCAGGCATCCCCCTCTCGAACGGGGAAGCGGACTTTTGGGACGACCTCGCCGATCCCCAAGTATTTGAGTTGGCTCATAAAAATATTCCTTCGTGCCGTTGTGTTGGGACCCTTTGGTTGCGCTATTAATGTAGAATGTGGTTCTCTGAAGAGTCAGATTTGACCATTCCGTGATCGCTGCGGAGATTACGGGCCCACGGACGAGCACGGATCATCAGTCCGCCCTGTTTCATGATGTCCGCCAGTTGACTTGAGGGATCGCGCAGAATTCGAAGCGCCGCCGACGGAAGCCAGTATGACAGGTAGGCTTCGCAGTCCGACGGTTGGTCCGTGTACTGGAGAATGGCGATCGCGCCAATTATCCGGTGCTCATCCAAGCTCACTTCCGTGCATTTCGGGCATCGGATATCTATAATGCCGTGTCCGGACGTGGCAAGAATGCCCATAATAGCATCGAGTGCGCCGAGCGCTGTTGGAACGCCCGCCAACTTGAAGCCATTGTGGAGAATATTGTGAATGTTGGCGCCCTCATTGTACGAGCGTACCCACATGCGGATGCCCCACAAGAGCAGTTGTTCGCCGAAAGGTAAATCCGACAACGCCACGGCCATGGCGGCGTGATCAGTTGAACTGAAGCGGGTCATAAGAGTTATCCTATGGCTGAAAGTTCCGGGGTGGCGGGTTGATCGCCCAGGCCGTCTCGCAGTCCTGCAACGAACGAGGCGATGCCGGATGTTCGCAGCGGGACAAATGGCTTCATGTTTTGATGGCAAAGCCGTTTGACCTTGTTGGCGGCGCTGTGGCTGACGCAGTCTGTGGGAAATACAACCGCATCCGCTTTGGTGACAGCGCTGGCCAGTTCATTAATTGAACGTTCCACACCACCATCGTGATGAAGAAATCGACCATTCCAATCTTCTACCAAGGCCCGCAGGCGATGAACCGTATGCTGGTGGCCTCCAACATAAAGAAGGCACCGCCCGCCCAGATCAAATGGGCAATCGCCTTCTTTGGAATGAGCATCCTCCGCTAGCGTGTGCTCCAGAGTTGCGTTTTCAGCCCGCAAGGATTGAACCAGCGACTCTAGTTCTTCGATCTTTGATGCGGCGTAGGCATGAGACGTTTGCGTATTGACGCTCAAGGCTGAAAGACGCGCGTTTTCATTCCGCAGTTCCGCGATCATGGCGCCCAAATTATCCGTGATGGGAACGTCGCGGGCGGGGCGGGGCAGTTCCTGTGCCGTGCGGAGTTTATCGTGTAATTCGGCGATCACGGTATCCTTTTCGTTGAGTTTTCGCTGATGGTGTTGGCGCTGACGTTGCAGTTGCGCATTCAACAGGTCTACGTGTTCCTCTAAATCCTGCAGGCGTCGTATGTCGGCGCGGTTGGATGCGCCCACCAGGTGCGACAGCATATGGACGTCCGCGAACATGCGCTCGCACAGCTCCGACGGCGCTAAGGGATGGCTTAAGATCGCCCAGTAGGGGCCGGGAATATCACCGGTTTCGATGGCCTCTTGCCAAAAACCAACTAGCTCGTCAGCGGTTTTCATAGATCGGGCGCGGCGGATTGAAATGGCGTGCCGTCGTTCCAGAAGCTTGTTCAGCATTTTCGATGGCTTGCCGTTGTTTTCGGCTTCTTTCACAAAGAACCCGTGCAGTTGGTAATCTGGCGAAAAACCTGGGACGGTCTGCACCTTCAGCTTTCGGGCAAGCGCGCGCAGGTCGGACAAGGTGAGGCAGGTTCCGATTACAGCGCAGTGCCAGCCGCTAGCCAAATCCCAGATGCGCCGCCGACCCAGGCTTGGTTCCGTGGGCGCAGCGTTGTTGCATGCGTCACACATCACCGAAGCTCTCCATTCGGCGTTCCTGTACAGCAGTGACATCAAGGCGTACAGCCGTCCTATCGGAGAGCCTGTTGTCTCTGTTGCGGCATGCACGGGTGTTGCTTCGCCAGGCTTCAGTTTCGTGGATAAGCGCGCTGAGCCACGAAGCGGTATCGACCATTTGCACCATCATGAGATAGCCCCTGCGGACGCCGCGTCCTGGACCTCGTATTCAACGTCGGAACAGATCAGATTGATCAGCTGTGCCGATGTTTCCAGGCGCCGCGTCTCCATGGAAATCCAGAGGCTTGTGTACCGGCCCGCGTGTGGACATTTCAGGGTACGCTGTCTCAATGCGGTAAGTCTTTGCTTCGTTCGACGGCGGATGCGCTTGAGGACCTTCCTTGTCGTTCTGGCGTCTGTAAGGTCCAGAAAACAAAACTGCATAGCCTCCAATGTTCGTACGGCGGAAGAGAGGGCATCGCCAGGATCGGTCAGTAGGAGGGCCTGGAACTGGGCGCGTCCGGCGTCTGTGGTGCTGATCGTGGTTTCCTGAGATCCCGAGTGGCAAATCGAAAGATGGCCCGCCGATAGGGCGCGCTCGACGGCCGCGTCGACAACGCCGGCGGTGGGCAGCCATTGATCCGGGAACAGACCTTTGACGGCGGAGCGAATGCGGTCAGGTTGGACAGTAGCCCGTTGCGCGACACCAAGAACCGCCAAATCCGCAATCGTTGTCCCTGAGGTACTCATAAAGGTTCCCAGATGAGTTATTAATAATGATAATCAATCGCAATATAAAGCAAGGCGCCTCTTATGTGCAAGTGATAATCAATCTCATCATGAGATTTTGTTCAATTTTTTAAACATCAGGAGCGTTTCAGTGGAGACCGGGGCCGAAAACCCGGCCCATGCTATCTCGGTTCACATGTGTGAGGAGGGGATGGGAAGTCGAGGGCATGGACCGGGTCACAGGCATTGTAGGGTTAGGGCTTTTTTGCATGCAAGTGATAATCAATCTCAATACGTAATTTTGTTCGATTTTTTTAACTATCATGAGCGTTTCAGTGGAGAACGGGCCCGAAAACCTGGCCCATGCTATCTCATTTCACATCTGCGAGGAGGCGATAGGTAATTTGCGAGCGCATGGACCAGAATTGTGACATCCAGCGGCGTGGCCTATATCGGCTTATACGTAACCCGTTCGATGATGTTCTACCGGTATCAGTTTCACGCCGTACTCTGCGGTAACTTCAGCAGGCGTGGGATCCAGGATTGGCTAAACGCCACTACGGAAAGCGCATGGCAGAGTAAGGGGCGGGAAAACAAACTGACCAAGACCTACACCCGTAAGGAGTTTAAAAC
>DFRF01000095.1:0-264 GCA_002378125.1 Rhodospirillaceae bacterium UBA3470
ACTAGTGAACGCGTAAGCTTCCGGGGACCCTGCCTTAAGACCAAAATGTTTCAAGAGGTCCTTCCCTGTGATGTGCGGGGGCAGACCGTTCACGTCGCCAATACCGATGTTGATGGACGGCTCGCGGTAATACATTGGCACCAACTGAGCATGACAGTCGGTGAAGTTCAGAAGGGTCACCTGCCCAACAGGGTCAAAGTCCAACAGTTCATCCTGGGAAATTTTTGACGACGCAGACGATAGCCGCGAGCCACTGGCAGTGAT
>DFRF01000095.1:581-48407 GCA_002378125.1 Rhodospirillaceae bacterium UBA3470
CAGCCACTGGCAGTGATCGCCGCAACCGCCGCCGTTACCTGAAGAAATTGGCGTCTGTCAATCATCCCTAGTTTCCAAAAAAAAGAGGATGCGGTCCCCCGCATCCCCCTTATTAAATTTTCAGGTTAACCCTCGTATCCTAGTTACGGACCGCAGGAGTCTCGACCGGCAAGCCACGAGCACGCCAACCAGCGTAAAGTTCCAGATTAACGTATTCATCGGATCCCGCCTTGAACGGGGTCGCACGAACCTGCTTGTTACAACCGCGGAATCGACGATGCAAAGAACCAACCTTTTGCCACTTTAGACGATAAGTCGGGAAACTATGAGATTGCCCCTGAGAAAGGCGATTTGCCCTTATCATATTTCCAGCATTGTCCTCATGGCAATTGCTGCAGGACATGTCCAATTGCCCACGACGCTCGTAATAAAACTTCTTACCTTTTTCGAAGAACGGAGCATATTCGCCATCAACCTTGACGCTCATGGGCATCCCACGGGACTGATGACGGACATAAACAGTCATAGCCAACATCGGGTTAGATTCTAATTTCCAGGCTTCAGCTTGCATATTCTTTGTTCGACAAGCGTTGATCTGCTGTTCAATATTTTTGAGCTTGCCTAATTTCTTATCAAATTTTGGGTACACCGTTGCAACACCCTTCATGGAAGATGCTGCATCACTGTGACAGGAAGCACAGGCCTTGCCCGCCTTGCCATCAACTTTTTCCCAAATCTGGGCCGCTTCATCGACCAGCACCATAGCAGGGTTCTCGAAATCGTCATCCTGCATGGATCGGGTCTCTATCTGCGCATAGGTATAACCACTGCGGCGGTCCTCAACCTGGTACTTACCCCAATTCTTTTCTTCGGCCATGGCGCTATCGAGCATCCAAGCGACACCCAATACTGTAACGCACGTCAGTTTTACGCACTTACCCAGCATCATTCTCTTCCTACCCTGTAACCGTTAGTTTGGCAGATTTCTTGGCGACCTGCCCCTTGTCGTCGGTCCAGCTAAATTCCAGCATACCGCTTTCCTGAGCCTTCACGTAGAACGCCATATATGGATTGGCTGAAACCGCCGGATGCCAATCTGACGCGAAAACTTGCTCACCATTATAAGTGCAGGTGAACTTGTTGATAATCATCCGCGATATTTTCTTGCCAGTCTTCTTGTCCTTGCGCTGACCAGTTTCCATCTTGTGGGATGCCAGAGTTTTGATCTGGAAGACTTCCCCTTTCTTGACCTTCTTAGGGACCTTCACACGCGCTTTAAGTTTTGCCATTTTTCGCTATCTCCTCCTGGCCTCAGCCGCCGCAGCCGCCAATGGTGACTTTTACGGGTGACTTCGCCATATAGACGGACCCGTCGCTCATTTCCGCGACCGCCACGATGTTTTGGGATTTGGACAAACGCATGCGCGTATTCGCCTTGGCCCGGCCCGACGCCGACGTGAAATGGAACGAAGCCACGTCCGGGCGCGGATTTTTATCGGCAAACACATGTACCGACTTAACATAGTCATTGTCAGTCATCGGGCTATCGACTTCAAACCCCATGGGTACCGTGTTGCCGTTCTCCGCAATTTGCGGGAGCTCAAAGGTAATCTTGCCGTCCTTGGTGGGTTTATCGCCAATCAGTTTCTTGATCGCTGCGGCCACCATCTTCGCATCAGCCTGCGCAAGGCCCGGCAAAAGGCTAGTCGACACCAGCGCCAGAGCACCCGTGCCACCTAGTTTCAAAAGCTCGCGACGGCCAACAGAATGCATCTCGATTTTCTGAACCATTAATCTCTCCTCACGTGAGCGCACTATTCGTCGCCCCTATTTTAGCGTCATTAGGTAAGCAACTATATCTTCGACGTCTTGCGCCGAAATAATTGTCTTGCCGTTGAACTTTTTCAACACTCGATGGAAACCATCATTTCGGTAGAACGCAGGCATGATCGTCGCTTCATTTATTATCTTTGGGTTTACAATCCTAAGACGTAATTCCCCCTCTTCATAACGGCTTGCGACGCCGTTAAGATCAGGCCCAATTTTTCCATGGTAGGACTGCTCCGGAATGGGCATGACATGGCATGCAAGACAATTACCCTTCTTGCGATTGATCGCCAATTTTCGGCCGTTAACTGGATCGCCCTTCTTTCCGGTCAAGTTTTGAGGGATGCTGTTTTCATCCACAATCTTATACTTGACGAGCTTCGGCGCACCAGACGCGTCGGCCTCGGTTCCGGCCCCCAACACGACGGCAATCGCCAATGCCGTTGCCACCATTACATTACCACTCAAGATTGTCTCCTTCCTTGCATCCCTGCAAATTTTTTGATGCGACCTAGCGCTTCGAGCAGATCACGACATATTACTTAATTAAGACTGAAGCCTTTTTTATCCCTGTCATAAATTATCATATTCAATAGTGATGAATTATCAATATTGAAAATGATGGTAGTTGATTAGTCGCAGCCCTCGAATCCTTCCGCCTCCATTTTGGCTTCATAGGGAGCCGCGACATCGGCGCCCGGGGTCAAATCGCCTTTCGCGCCATCCCAGTCATCCGGCCTGACGATGACGAACCAACCATCTCCGTATGGATCATCGTTGACCGTGTCCGGCTTTGCGCTCAAATCTTCATTGACGGCGACAACCTCGCCGCCCGTCGCCAATTTGGCCGGCCCAACCCATTTCCCGGATTCCACCGTCGCACATGACTTGCCAGGCTTTACGGTTCGACCAACCTTCTTGGGCGTAAATGCGACCAGTTGCCCGGCCATGGCAGCCGCAACGGCGGTCATGCCGATTTTCACCGTGCCGTTACCCTGATCCTGGTACCAGATATTATTCTCAACGTCGTACAATAAGTTGTCAGGTAGGTGGCATCCGCGTACATCAGGCATGGTTGGGAACCTCCTCGGTTGGCTTTTCATTGTGCAGGGGACGCGACGAACAGCAGAATTCGCCCAGGGCATCCTCTTCCATTTTCCCTTGAACGAACAAGCAGAGATGGCGCGCCACCATGGCGGCCATTTTCAGGCGCTTCGGCATTTCCACATTTTCCGGCTCATCGTGAATTAGGTTTCGGTGATAGACTAGTTCACGGCAGGTCTCCCGACAGGCGTTAAAGCTGGGGTCTCCCTTGGCGCCCTGACGTTGTAGTGCCAGGAGGCGAAAGCCTTCGCGTTCGTTCGCGGTTGGCGTCTCGTCGCGCGCTTCCACCCAATTCTCGAGGATACGTTCCCCCCAAGTCACTAACGCATCGGCCCCTCTCCGTGCATCCGAATCGCCCACGGCTGCAGCAATACCGGCGGTAATGGTCTCGAACGGCGTCATGCCAATCCCTTTTCCCGAAAGAAGTTGATGGAATCGGACACGTTCTCGTGAATGCCAACTGTCCGCGCATTCATGCCAAGCGCCAACCCAATCAACTGCGTGAAATAGACAATCTTAGCGTTGGTCTTCTTCCCGAGCTTAGTCTCGGCGCGAATTTGATGCATCTCCAGGCCGGAATGACAGGTCGGGCACTCAGTGGCAATGATGTCCGCGTCGCATTCGTCGGCCGCCTCCAGGAGATTAAGCACCAGCTTGGTCGATGTGTCTGAATCCGAGAGCGTATGCGCGCCGCCACAGCACGCGGTCTTTAGGGGATAGTCAACAATCTCCGCACCGGCGGCTTCCAGAAGATCATCCATAAAGTGCGGCTGCAATGTGGATTCTGACCCTGGCCCCTGATCCTTCTCTGGAAAGATATGACGCGGACGGGTGTACATGCAGCCATAATAGTTGGCTATCTTAAGGCCTTTCAGAGAATGCGTAATCCGTTCCTTCAGGCCTTCTTCGCCGATGGCGCGCTTCAACCAATCAAGGGCATGGATGGTTTCGACGCTGCCCGGCTTGTAAGTGGGATGTCCCGCCTTCTCCGACAGGCGTTCCGTGACGGCAACATTCTCCGGGTCGTTCGTCAGGTCATACTCGGCCTTTTTGAGATTATGGTAGCAGCCGTTGCACGGGGCCATAACCGTGTCGAAGCCCATGTCCTCGCTGGCGATCGACATAACTCGCGATGACAGATAGGTCTGCAGTTTCGGATCGATATTCTTAACCTCCATGGCGCCGCAGCAGTTCCAGTTTTCCACCTCGACCAAATCCAAACCCAGTTCTTTTCCCACGGCGCGGGTCGAGCGGTCGTAGGCATGCCCCGTGCCCTCAAGGGCGCACCCCGGATAGTAGGCTACGCGTTTCAGATCTTTTTGTTCACTCACACTCAAAACTCCTCAGTGGTCGCCAGCCGCATCTAATCCGAGCGCCTTCCGGTTCGCTGCGTCGCGCTCCAAGACATATTCCTCGATCGCCGCCTGCGCGCGCCCCCAGTCCCTCGTCCGCGGGCGGACAAAGTTCGCCAGCCCCATGGTCATTAGAAGCTTCACGGGCATATGACGGATCAATCGCTTAACTAGTTCAACCAGCCAGTCCTGAATAAGAGGCTGGCCCGTACGCTGAAAGAATCCGCGGATCACCCGGCCCTCTTCGATTTTACCAGTAGAAAAAACTTGGTCGGCGAATTCCTCGTCGAAATGCATGGAAGGCGACTTTGGCGTATGCCCCTTCAATTCCAGCCAATGGGACAAGGCCTTCATGACCCCTTCCGGGTTAACGTCGCGGGGACACGAATAGGTGCATTTGTTGCACGATACGCATTGCCAGATGATATCTTTATCGCGCAGCAACTCGGACTCCATGCCCATGCGGACCAGATAGATCCAAAAGCGCGGGTTGAAGTCCGGATTTACCGCATTGACCGTGCAGGAGTTCGTGCACGATCCGCACTGCCAGCATCGGTTGATATACTCGCCGCCAGGAAGGGCCGCAACTTCGTCCTCTATATCTTCGTTGTAGTCGGTGACGACACGTGATTCGATAAAAGTACTCCAATGTCCCGAAACATCGATGCCATCAATCTCCAACTCTTCGTTGGTGATTATGTTCTCGGGCCGGATCAGATTTTGTTCATGTATAGGCATGGCATGACCGTTCAGTTCATCATCTCGGGGTCGCTGAGCTGGAATCGTTCACCATTGGCCAGCTTGACCCGCGTGCGACCGGTATCGGGATCGACGCCGTCCAATCCCAACATGCGACGGGTGAATTCAAGTGGATCAATCTCGCTGGCGAAGTCCGTGCGCAGGAAACTACCACCCTGTTCGGAGATATAATCGGCATAGATCTGCGCAAGGAGCAAATCTACGTAGTACAAGACATCCCGGAACACGCCATTGGATGCCAGGAACTGGCTGAGTTCCTCGCGCAGCATCAGATGAGTTTCATAGGTATCGGCGATGTTCAAGGTGAGATGGTCGATGTCGTCCGCGTGCCAGATTTCGCGAATGACACCTGTATTGGCGGCCTGGTCCCAGACCCACCGGGTCATCAAGGGATATTGCTCCATGTCGCTGAAATGCAGGAACTCGGCCACCAGGTCCCGGACCCAACGATGGTCTCTGTCCTGAGGAAACCACTCACAGAACGCCGCAACGCGCATGTCCACGTCGCTTCCATCCAACTCTCCGCTCATCAACGCCACCAAACGCGCACGCAGAGCCTCAAAATCCTGAGATTCGATCCACACGCCGATCCGGCGGCGAGCCGGCGCAATGAACGCGCACAAACCAAGAAAAGTGTCTTTATCCAGGCTCTGTACATTTTCTGCCTTCAGAACTTCCTGAAAGACCGAATGCTTGAACTTGATCGCCGTTACGAATGTCTCGATCCCACCCTGCTCATCACTGGCATTAAGGAGTTTTTCAAAGCTCGATGTGATCCTCGGCCCGCTCAACTCAAGAACGGGCCGAGACGGCACGGCGCCCGACCCATCTCCCGATGTGACGCGATCAATCAACACATCACTCTGCAGCTACCGACAGGCCACCTGACACGGATAATGCAGCCAGCGCCGCACCCTGGGCCTGGGCGATGGAATCGTCGATGGTTTCGGGTCCGGTGGCCGCGCCAGCAACAAACACGCCCTCACGACTGGTCCGAGCGATGCCACCATAGGTATCTGCATGCTGGATGTGACCGTGTTTCTGCAACTGCACGCCGAAGGTGGACGCGATCATAATGTTATCGATATTGGGATCCATGCCGATGGCATGGACAACCATGTCGAAGGGGATGGTGATCGGTCGCTTCACCAACGTGTCTTCCCCCTTGACGATCAGACGGTCGCCGTTTGAAGTGACTTCGGCGATACGGGCCTTGATGTACTTGACCTTGAATTCTTCCTGAGACCGCCAGTAGTAGAGGTCCTCGTAAAGGCCGAAGGTCCGGATATCCATGTAGTAGATGTAGACGTGGCAATCCGGTATTTCCTCGCGGATTTCCATGGCGATGTTCGAGGATACAGTGCAGCAGATCTTGGAGCACCACTCGCGACCGATCTGCCGGTCGCGGGAACCGACGCACAAGAGTATAGCCACCCGCTTTGGCTTGCGCCCGTCGGACGGGCAGCGCACCCCCTGGCCGCTGGACATCATCTGCTCCACTTGGGTGGTGGTTACCACGTCCGGAAAAGTGCCAAAGCCCCATTCAGGCTTGTTGACGGAGTCGAAGTGTGTGAAGCCCGTGCACAGGATCGCGGCACTGGCGTCTACCGTGGTGTCGTCGCTGAGTTTTGCGATGAAATTTCCTGGCCCACCTTCGAAGTTGGTGACCGTCAGATTCGTACGAACATCCACCGTGTCACTACCCTCAACGCGCGAGACCATGCCGCCGATGGCGTCCTTGGCCCATTCGCCGGTTGGTACCAGCTTGGCGTAACCGGACAGGATCGGTGCGCCGCCTAGCTGTTGTTCCTTTTCCACCAAAATGGCCCGCTGGCCAGCGGCCGAAAGCGCCTGCGCCGCGGACAATCCTGCGGGCCCGCCGCCGACGATGAGAATGGGTTTGGTCATCGTTCGTCCTTTTCCTCAGCCAACGCTGGGCTTTTGGAAGCCTGGGCCAGACGTGATCCGCAACCGCGGATCGTAAAGCTGTTCGCCCTTGCCTTGCTTGACCTCCTCCAGGTAGGCCTCGAATTCCGTTTTCGACTTCTGCCAGTCGATGCCCATCTTCTCCAACAACCCTTCAAAGGCGGACGCGTGCCAGTGAAGCTGCACTATCTTGTAGGGGTCAGCGCCGCAGGCCAGCGCAGCGAACTGGCAATCGGCCATCACCGGCAAGGACACGTCCTTGCCCACAGCTTGACCGATCCACTGGTTCTTATCCAAAGTCGTGATGCAGCCCGTGTCATGGCCGATCATCACGTCGGCCTGCGCCTCTTCCACCGCAACCTTGATTTTGCGATCGATAGCAAATGAACGGGTGAACTCACGTTCCGAAATGATGTGGCGGAACCCGAAACCGCAACAGTCGTACCAAGTGGAATAATCGATTACCTGCGCGCCAAGCGCCTGTATAATGCCCGTGGACACAGCAACCCGATTCCCCTCAAGGATATCATCGTCGTAGATCGCATCCTCGGGAATCATTTTGTATACGTGGCAGGCCGGATGGATAGTCGCGCGGACACCGCTTATGTCAATCTCACGCATGTAGTTAATCTCGGGACGCATGACATGCAGCCATTCGGAGTAATGCACGATCTCTTCGGGGATCAGGAGCTTGCCGTCGACCAGACGACCCAGCTTACCCAGGATTTTCGCCACGCGTTCGCGTAGCTCCGCCGAATGCAGGAGGAACCCTCGGATTTCCTTGTAGTTGCCAAACGACGTGCCGCAATGGACCAAAGGATAGAAATGTCCATTGTCGAGGCCCTGGGCCTTCCCGGACACGTAGGCCTGATGGAAGTTACGCAGGAAAACTGCGGCTAAGCTCTCGACGTTACCGATTCCGGACCCGTGGTAATTCCAAGCAGTGCATGATGTTTGATCGGTCTCATCCAAATACGACGTACCAAGACGGTTCTGCAGCCACAGCAGTGACGCGGGGTAGCCGGGAATATTGCCGCACTGGCCGCAAGACTTGTGATGCCAGAGCTGCGTGGTCGGCACCCTCTTGTCCCAACCGAAGAGAGTCTTAACCGTTTTCGGTCTGTGCTCGTCCTTAATCCGATGGACGACGATTTCGCCGTCCTTCTCCAATTGCCACATAATGTCGCGGACGTCTTCGACCCGGTCCTTGTCGGTAAGCATGGACCGCTTGTCGACGCGAGCCTCAACCCAGGCGGTGGCCGTGCGCGCGTCTTCGGGAGACAGGTTGGCGTTGTTCCATTCGGCGCCGTGTCCAGTCAGACGTTCGCCGCAGTTCGAATCACTCATCACAATCTCCATTCATGGCGGCATCCAGCGGCCTCGGGATTAATTTTCTTCGTCGTCTTCTTCATCGGCATCCTGCTCGTCAAGCCAATCTTCGTAGTCCTCACGTTTCTCGTCCATGATGTCGGAGATGACGTCGAATAGGTTCTCATCGATAGTCTCTAACTGATCGAGGACGCCCGTCATCTCCCAGATGGTGTAAAGCTCCACCGAGGTCTTGAGGTTAACCTCCCAAGCCGTTTCCGTGGTGTTTAGGGTCGCCATCGGGATGGCCTGGCGCAGCAACTTCAATGGTGCATCAATCTTCGCGATGTTCGGGCCCCAGTCAGCAAAATGGTCGGGGTTGATCATGTCGGGCGCCAGCTGGTTCCCGGTAGAAATCAGTTTCAGCATGACACGGCTGAAGGGCCGAAGCACATCCTTGGCAGATTGCATGCCGTGCTTAATGGCCACCTCGCGCATGATCATCACCAACCCGCCCGGCGAGTTGCCAAAAGGACATCGGGCCGCACAAGTGTAGCATTGGGCGCAGGACCAGATCTTTTCCTGCATGGCGTCGTAAATGCCTTCAAGGTTCTCGGTCCACAGAAGCTGAACGATCTCCCGCGGCGAAAAATCATAATAGTGCGCGGCCGGGCAGGTGGCCGTGCAGATGCCACAATTCAGACAGCCATTCAACTCATGATCGAAGCGTATATCTGCCTGAATATCCTCGAAAACCTCTTCCAGGTCATCTCGGTTCAGGGGCGGGTTATCTGATACGGGATCGCCGATGTGCTCCTGAATACGGCTGATAGCGGTTTGCACGGGCACGCCTCCTAGTAAGTCAGAACCCGGGTATCGTCATCTTCCATAACCTGCTCGATGACGTGGGCACCGCCGACGATACCTTCACATTCAGGGATTAGATCTTCCTCACTCATGTCAAACAGATCAAGATTGGGAGAACAGCAATAAAATTTACAGCCGGCTTCATGAGCGTCCTTGATAAAATCGTAGACAGTTTTCGGCGAGCCTTCCTTGACCACCAATTTGTCGGCGACCCCTATCTTCATAAGCTGTCCTGCGGTGGCGGTGCAGACCACTTCCACCTCATAATCCATAGCTGCGGCCACCGTAGCTTGGAAGAATGGGGCCCCCAATTCCTCGCCGTTGCGCGGGTCCGTGTTGACCATGATTATAACAAGCTTCTCAGCCAAGACTTGATCTCCCGTTTTGCGCTACAGTCCGTCTGCTCGTAGCGGACAGGTTTATTTTTACCGCATCACGACATTACAATATATAAAACAATATATAAAAATTGAATATGTTACAAGGTGCCTGATGCCACCTCCCCCATCCAGCCCGCCTTCTGAACGACTCCTGTCATGATCGGCACCAGGGCGTCCTCGATGCCCGATTGATTTTGTCGGAGCATTGCCAATTCTTCACCCATACCGTCAGGCGACTCATCGAACTCCATGATCAAGTCCTCAATCATCGCGCCCTTCAAACCTGGGTGCGCTACAAAGCCGAAGCAGTTATCCGCAACCTGGAAGACCGCAGCCGCGCCATCCTCATCGATGGCAAGGACTTCGGCGTGGGGCGGCGCCTCGAAGGCGTCACGCATATAGGTCGCGATCGGAAAGGTCTCCGGCAAGTAACCATTTAGGGCGTCGTCCCGCGTCCGACATGCAACGCCCATTTTGAACCGCAGCGGCGCGGGTCTAACCGACCCACCACTGGCCATGGCTAGAATCTGGGCGCCCAGGCCGATGCCTAACACAGGTGCACCACGGAGCATGCAGTCACGGACCAGTTGCACTTCCTCCTCTAGTGTAGGCAGGTTTCGTGCACCGGCGCTGCCCCAGGGTCCGCCCCCTAGCAGCACGACGCCATCGGTAAATTTCACTGTGGCCGGTAGACGGCCTCCAGCAGTATGAGGGCGCATGTAAGTGAAACCGATGGACCGGCCCTCCAAGTGATCCTCGATCAGACCCAGATACTCGGCGTCCGTATGCTGTATCACATAAAGCCCGCGCCTCTCGACGGCGAACTGTTCATGCTGGCTAACAAACTCAGGCGGAATGGTCACGCTGACACCGCCTCGAGAAGGACATCACGGATGTCTTCCGTCGCAAGCGTTAGGGCGTCCACTTGAGTCTCATCGAAAAACGAGTCTACAGCCAGGCCTATGCCATCCCTGTCAATGCCCCGCAGACTGGCCTCCAGATCGAGGATGACGCGGGGCGGAGTAACAAAGAAGTCTCCGGTGATCAGCACCTCGCGCACCCTGTTAGATGTGGGGCCTTCTAGGCGCACAAACACGGTCACTGTCCCGCCCGCACCTGTGTGGGTGGCGCTCAGGGTTCCCGTCTGATCATGCTGGCCATCGATACTGGCGACGAAGGCATCCGTACCAATCTCGTCATCGTGAATTTCCTGAGCCAAGTGATCCTCAGCAGCGTCGACTACGCCCTCGGCGACGTCAATTTCTAGACGTTCACGAAATCCATCCAGCATACTGGCCTTGATCGTTTCAAGGTTGGGCAGATCATCGCCCATCAACGCTCGCAACGTCGTCACACGTTGGGCTGCATCATCCAAATTGCGTTTTTCCAACTTGGCCTTCGGAACATTGAGCACCGCCACCATGTCCTGCGGGTTCATGTCTATCAGCAAGGTGCCCTGATAAAACAAGACGTCACCATCGAAAAAGCCACCCGTGCCGCAGATTTTCTGCCCCCCAACCTCAATGTCGTTACGCGGACGGTATTTCGCCTCGATGCCCAGTTGCGCCAATCCTGACGCCGCGGCCTCACAGATCCGTTTGGCCGCGGTGCCAAGATCCCCGATGCCCAAGTGCGCACGCTTGAAAACAAGTTCCCAGCCCAATTGCCCCTCATCAAAGAAGATTGCGCCGCCGCCGGTGATACGACGAGCAACGCCCACACCGTTAGCCCGACAATGTTCCAATTTGATTTCCCGGCGCAAATCCTGATGGCGGCCAACCAGCGCGGTCGGCGGAAAGCGAAGAAACCGAATGGTATCCGGAATCTGGTCGGCCAACCGCCCTTCAATAAGAGCCTGGTCAAAAGCAATATTTTCCCGGCCGCTACGCAGACCCGTATCAATCACACGAAAAGTCGGCGCCATGGCTCATACCTCCAATAGCGCGCGATCGCGCATGTCAAGTTGGCGTCGGATTTTTTTGATATCTTTTTTTATCGGCTGAAAGGGGAAGCTGGCGATATCGCTTGGCGGGGAATCCCCGTAGGGCCGGTCACAAGCGGAAATGTCTTCGGCAAACTTCCCAGGACATCCGGACGTGCGGAATGCAATACCCGCATCGATGATCGTGTCCAACTCGCCTTGGGGCAGGCCGAAATCACTGACCCGCCCCTCTTCATCGAAGCGCATTTGGTCAATCCGGACACCAACGTAGTCAATTAAATATCTGGCTAGCTGCACGCGTCGCCATTGGTCGCGCGGCGTCGCCGGCAGATGGTCCATCAGAGAGCCCTTCTCGGGAAAGAAGCAAAACATGTGAGAATGGCCACCCATGTCCACCAGCTGCTGCACAAGGGTCAGCACCTCATGCTCCGTTTCACCCATTCCGACGATGATATGTGCGCCAAACTTTTGGTTTCCAAATATGTCTCGGGCGTCGTTCAATACCTCCCAATACTTCTTCCACGAATGCGGTGAATTGACCCCCTTGCCACGAGTTCGACCGAAAAGCGCCGGTGTTGCGGCGTCCAGGGCTACGGTGAAGATGTCAGCGCCAAGGTCCTTCAAAACCTTGACATCGTTCCGCTTCATAGTTGTCGGATTGGAAAGGATCGATACGGGGATGCTGTCCGCGGTAATGCGGTCGGTCCACTTTTTTAGCACCGTCACCGTGTCAGCATCTGAATTGGGATGCGTGATCATGGAAATGCACATCCGGTGAAATGGCGAGTTCTCGCCATCACGGGCGACGATATCAACAATCTCCTCCATGGGGACAGCGGGCCAGTCGACACGGATAAAATTGCGGTCCGCGTAATCGCGCTCGGCCTCGCGATGGCGCGCCAGACCACAATAGGCGCAGTTCGCCCGGCAACCCTCTGGATATGTAAGCAGAAGGTTTAGGCACCGAGTACACGCACAGCGGTGCATCTTGCCGTTCATAACCCCCAGCGTAATCGCCGCCGCCGTTGACATCTGCACGTAGTCCGGCGACCGCATATGCGGCGTCAAGATATTGTAGTTGGGTTTGTAGACGCCCGTAGGCGTAACATCGTTGGATTTCACGCGCTGACCGTTGCGGGCGGTCTTGTCCGCCTCCGATGGCAGGCGCGGCGTCATGGCGTCGAAAGGGTTGAAGTCCAGGCTGCCGGCATTGCCGTCCGCAGGACCGCGATCTTCAGGTTTCAAACACGTCATCGGGCAAATCTCTCCATTCCCCTGTTCATTACGCCGCCCAGTATTCAGGGTAAGCAATCCATGCTTTGCGCAACTCCGGCAGTTGCGGCGTTTGATTGTCCTCATGCACTGCCAGGATTTCTCGACGTCGCCGAACCGCTCTATCTAGTGACCCGCCAAATACGTCGGTCAACTCTTCTTTATAGGCCTCAGCGGCATCGGTTTCGCCGGCAAAAAACGCCGCCGCCGCCTGACCGGCAAGGCCCCCTGAGATCACGGCTGCGGGGATACCCGCCCCGGTAATGGGGTTGGTCAGGCCAGCTGCGTCGCCGGCCAAAACGACCTGGGCGGCACCCAGATGCCCGAATGGCTTCAGCATACCACCCACAGGAATAGCCCCGCCAGTATGCTTGATCACCTCCGGTCCAACCCGACCTTCAGCCACCAACCGCGCGTGAAGATCGGTCACCAATCGCTTCAGCCTAGCCTTGGCTGCTGGCGCCACGCCTGCACCAATATTGGCGAACGCGCCCTTAGGAAACATCCAGCCATATCCTCCGACCAGATCCGCGGATAGGAAAATATCCGTAGCATTGTACGGCTCCGACAAAGACACCGTTACCTGGCGTGTCTCCACCAATTGGCGATTGACTTGGCCGATGGCTGCCCCGACAGCAGAACGAGGGCCGTCCGCACCAACGATGACACGAG
Source organism: Rhodospirillaceae bacterium UBA3470 (assembly GCA_002378125.1). GTDB lineage: Bacteria > Pseudomonadota > Alphaproteobacteria > Rhodospirillales > Casp-alpha2 > UBA3470. The sequence goes on from DFRF01000095.1 coordinate 13,991, forward strand.
CCTTAACCAGTGCGCCGTCCGACAACAGTGCAATGCCATTGGCATCCAGTGCGCGGAGGACAATCCCAAACCGACAATCGGCGCCATTGGAGCACGCTTCGGTCAGGAGCTGCCGGTCAAATTCAGCCCGATCTATCATTTGGCCACGGAAGTCGTCGCGGCATTCGGCAGACTGATCTTCAACAAAGGTCGCCATCTCTGTAATCCGTTGGCGACGCGCCGCAATTGGCGTGTCCAGTTCCTGACCCAACAGGGCCGGCACAAACTCGGCACATTGGACGGGCTCTCCGGGACGGCGACGCCGATCAATTCCTAATACCTTAAGACCACGCACAGCAGCCTCGGCGGCCGCGCGGCAACCGGCAGGGCCCAGCCCGACAATCAAAACATCATGCGACTGGGTCTTGCTCATGCGGCGCACTGCCCTCCAGTAACCTCATCTACTCCACCCAATTTGACAGAACAGCAGGCATGTTCCTGGTGATAGGGCCGACCGATCGAGTCGGCCAACGCAACCATGCCGTCGGCGGGAAATGCTATGCCATCAAGACCCGCCATCACGGCGTAGGAATCGATTACACGACGTGCCACACCAGGTGGCCGCGCACATCCCAAAAGAACTTGTTTGTTCTCTAGGCGCTGGCGCGCTTCGAGGAAAATCTCCCCCACGTCCCGAGTTGACGGTGTCGCGAAGGTTCCCACTTTTGCATAAAAGGGCATGACGACCACCAGAACCAGGGCGTGAATACCGTGCCGCGCACAGATGTCCAACGCATTTGCCTCACCAACTGTGCGGCCGAAGTGCAGACCGATGACGATATGCGGCACCACCTCCATAGACGTTGAACAAAGCGCCGCCAACGTAGACTCAAAATCATCCACCGACCGGTCCAGGTGATATACGTCGCGAATGGTTTCCTGAGCGCCTATTACATCCATCATGGCTGTGTCCACACCAGCCGCTTCCATACGCTTGGCTCGCGCCTCGTCCAGGAGCGCGGAGTGGATAGCAATGCGCAGGTAAGGAAACTCACTTTTCAATTTTTCGATAACGGGATAGAAGCGCTCATAGGCAATCTCGTTGTGCCGGTTCGAACCGCCAGATAACAAAAATCCCTGCAGGTTCTGCAGCAATACCAGATCGCGAACCTTTTGCTCTAACATCTCCGGCGATGTCGCCGGAATCATGGGGTCAAGAATATTCGCCTCGCAGTGATCACACATTAGCGCACAAGCGCCAGCTGTAATCGAAAAGGCTGGAAAACTATTCTTGGAGCACCCGTTCAGTTCCTCACTGGAGAACTCCTTGAACGTGGGGGTGGAGAAACGAATAGGCCGCAACGCCGAGAAAGTGGACGCCTTCTGAAGGCGTGCGACGATCTCTTCATCGAAGGGCGCGTCCTCAAGGGCCTCGATATCCATGGCAACGGTGATCCAATCGACTGTCATTCCGTTTTCCTACCCTTTCGTTCTAAGCGGCCCGCTGGGCGGCGAGGCGTTCGACCGCGGGCCGAACAGCTGTCTCCACAGGGATATCAGCAATGGTCGTGCACCAGGCGGGGACAACATCCTCTTCATCCACGAGGTCTGACTCAAACTCACTAAACATCGCAGCGGCTGCACCGAGCAAGGGCTTGTGCACATCATAGCCAGCCAGGACTGCCCATAGACCTGCCCAGCAGCGGGTCACGGTCCAGGGATTGTAGCCACCGCCGCCTAGAACGACCGTCCGCAACGTAGCGTCTCGTACACATTCAACAGCTGACCAAAGAGCAACATTCGACAAGTTCATGGCAGATAAGGGATCCCCGGCCAGGCCGTCGGCCCCGCAGGTAATAACCACAGCGTCTGGCGCAAAGCTGGCGTGCACCGGCATAACAACCGCTTCCATGAGAAATCCGAGTTCCGCATCGGAGAACCCCTGCGGGACGGGGAAATTCCAGATGTTCCGCGACGGATCGCTAGTCTTGCCAGAGTGCGGCCACCGATCTTGTTCATGAATAGAGAGTGTGCCGACACGTAGGTCATCAGCAAAAGCGTCTTCGACCCCGTCACCGTGATGAGCATCAAGATCCAGATAGAGTACCCGCGCTATACCCGCATCCAGGAATTGATAGATCGACAGGACTGGATCATTGAAATAACAAAATCCACTAGCCTTCGCGGGCTGGCCGTGATGCGTGCCGCCAGCCGGATTATACGCGCAGCCTCCATTCAGAACCCGTTCCGCAGCGTGAATTGATCCGCCGCAGCTCGTCGCCGCCCGTTCATAAAGCCCTGTGAACACTGGGTTTTCCTGTGTACCTAATCCAAAAATCTCGCGCAGTTGGGCGTTGGACTTACCGGCTTGGTCGACCTCAATCACCGCATCCACGTAGGCCGAAGCATGGAAACGGATTAGATCTTCTCGGCTGGCTTGGGGACTTTCCACATAGGCATCATCATCTAGCCACCCCATGTGCCGGCAAACGTCCATAACCGGACCGACCCGCGGAATGGTCAGCGGATGGTTGTTTCCGTAGGCGGCTTGTCGGTAGATATCACCCCCGATGAAGACGGTGTCATTGTCTTTTTTCATGGTCATGCCCCGCGCCGGGCCAGTTGCGTCATCGAGATCAAGCCTTCGCGCGTCAACAAAGACACTGCCGGCGCCGCGCATGCCGCCGCCACCTCTTGGCGCCAAGGGTCGCGCCGCAGGCGCAGAACTAGATTGTCCGCATCTAGTACACCGGCCCGTTGCAGACTGTCCGAACTGGGATACATAGTCGCTTCCAGGAACAGGTTGAGCAGCCAATACAGGGTCCTGGCGAAAATCCAACGCCTGTGTCGGCTCATCCCCAAAACGCGCGACGCGAGGAACTGCCGCGCCGCCGCGATGTGTCGGGCCTCTTCGCGATGATGCAGGTTCAACACCTGCTCTGCCACCGGGCAGATCGTGTCATCCGCTGGTTTGGACAGCTTTAAGGCCTTCATGGCGAACGTATCGGTTACCGTTTCACCGATGAATACCATGGCCCAGAACTCAGCAGTCTCAATACGGAGCCGTTTCGCAATAGCGGTGAGCAGGTGCGTCCCCGCAAGGCGCGGCCGGTCATCGTGACCGGCGCGATCGATCATCTCGAGGAACATGAGGCTATGCCCAGTCTCCTCGCGTATCTCCTGCAACATGACCCGAGCCTCTTCCGTCTCCAGGCCCAGAAGACCCGACTCCGTGACCCGGTTGATCAGCAAACCCTCAAGCCACAATCCGGCCGCGCATAGCCGCGTGTACTCCGCTCGGCTTAGGGCGATGAATTGATCATCCGGCATCACCGATTGAAAGTCGGGACCCAATAGCAGACCTTTGGGAAGCCAGGGCCGCTCGGCCTCCGCAGCCTGCCAGTCAATGGCGGCAATGGGATCTTCGTAAGATCTTCCATGTTTGGCGATGCGGTCCAGAGCAGCGTTCACGTCGTCACCTCCACCGGCGCCATCGACGTGTTCGCTGACAGAACCTTCGGCATCACGTCACACATCATTAATTCCAGGGATGCGATCGCTTCAGATACACTCAGATCGCCACCTCCCAAGACCAGAGATATACGGTCGACACCGGATTGGCTAATGGTTCGCAGCCGTTTCGCCACGTGATCAGGTTCGCCAACACAGGCCAAACCAAGGGTTTCGAGGACGCTAAGGCTCAGCACGCCCTCCAAGAGCGGCGCGACCCAGCCCAACTTACGATAATGTTCATACCCTGCCACTTGCTGAACCATCATGGTGCGGGTGACATCCAGGATGCGCCGATAGGCCCACAGAATTCCGGGGCCCGCGCGGCGGCGTGATTGCTCGTGATCCAAGCCGCAATAGGCGGCCATAGTAAAAGATGTGAGACCTCCGGGATAGGCGGCCCGATAGCGCTTTAAGTCCACGTTAATCATGGGCCATGGCTTGAACGGACCGGTCAAAACGCCCAAACCCAATTGGGCAGCCAAGTCGAAACTCTCCGGACTCACAGCAGCCATCCAACCTTCGCTAAGGCGCGGCGACGGCGCTGGGTTGAGTTCGAAACGCTGACCGGCACGATCCAACACGCCGGTATTTATATACCTGCGTAATTCGGCCAGGCGGGCGCCAAATTGCTCTCGGGTGTTGGACGGATCCACGCCAAAACCATCAAGTTCCGTTTTGGTCACCCCGCGACCGACGCCCCACATCACCCGGCCACCAGACAAAACGTCCAAGGTTGCCAACCTCTCGGCGATGCGAACTGGATCGTGTATAGGCAAGGGCAGGATAGCGAAGCCTAAGCGGACCGACGTAGTTTCACGGGCAATGGCCGCCAACAGCATGTCAGGCGCAGAGCTAGCGCTGTAATCCCCCAAGAAATGATGTTCTGGAAGCCAGATTGCACCGATTCCGAGTTGGTCGGCAGCCTTGGCAATAGCTATCAGATCTTCGTACACATTCGAAACGGACGACGGCACCCCGTCTGGCCCTGGTGGGCGCGCGAGCTCGACGAATAAATCAACTTCCATGGCGCGCCAGATGCCTCCCGGCTCATTTTGTGATATAGTTTTGCGTCACCTGACACTTTACACATTTTGAATATGTCATTTACCATTGTCCAATAAATTCGTCCGGTCGGAGAGGATTGGCCACAACGCCAACAGGAGAAACGACATAATGGCTTTGCGCATTCTCACAGGTCTATTCGCCATCATCGTGCTTATCGGAGCGGGATCACTAGACGCCAGCGATAAAAAGAAACTACTGCCGGCAATCGAGCCTAACGAGGAAGGTGTCTACGTCCAACCTTGGTTCTATGAATCGTTCCTCAATCTTCGCGAGGATATCAGCGATAGCTCTAAGGAGGGCAAGCAACTGGTGATCCTCTGGGAGCAGCGTGGCTGTCCGTACTGCAGGGAAATGCATCACGTCAACCTGCGCCGCCCAGAAATCGTTAATTACATTCGCAAGAACTTCAACGTGATCCAAATGAACCTTTGGGGTGATCGCGAAGTCACCGATGTGGACGGCGAGGTAACCACGGAAAAGAAGCTGGCTCGTAAGTATCGTGTTCAGTTCACGCCTACGCTCCAATACTTCCCGCCCAGCCTTGACGCGAACTCACAGGTTCCCGGCCACGATATAGAGGTCTGGCGATTGCTAGGCTATTGGAAGCCCTTTCATTTCATGAACTCTTTCGTCTACGTGAAGGACAAAGGTTACGAGACGGAACCTAACTTCCAGCGCTGGCTCCAAGCTCTCGCGCGTAAAATGGAAGCAGAAGGCAAAGAAGTGAAGCTCTGGTAGGCGCAATCGCCACTATTCTCGGCTGAATACGGCGTTAAAGGCGCCGCCGAAGGTACCATCCTCCAGATACTTCATGCCGAAGTAACCGCCAAACAGAATCGACAATAGCGCCAGGACCGAGCCGATCGCCAACGTCGACATACCGGTGATACCCTGGCCGACCGTACAACCGAGCGCCATGACACCACCAATCCCCATAATGGCACCACCAACCATGTGACGCATCATGTCATCGGCATCGGTAAAGGCTTCGACACGGAACTCGCCCGACGATTTAGCGGAGATGAATGAACCGAAAATTACTCCGCCGACAACGGTGATGCCGAAATTGATGGTCGAACCGGTGAAGGTCATAAGATACTGGATGCTCTCACCTACCGGCGCAACAAAGGTAAAGGACGACAGGGGAATCGGTTCGAAGTCATCAAAACCAATCACGCCGGTCACATACCACGCCACCGGTACAAGAAACCCAATAATGACTCCGCCGGTTATATCGGCCTTGGAGGCACGAAACTCCGGGCTCTTGAAGATGAACCAAAAGAGACCGCCAGCCACTGCGGCCACGACGACCACGCGCGCGACGCTCTCCGGAACCCCCAACAGGCCAAGAAACGTCGGCATGCCTTGATCCGCGATGCCTGTCGCCAACAAGTCCACGTTCATGGCGTCTTCCAGTTCGACCCGCGCCAAGCCCGTGAGGCCGCGGAGCGTCATGTACGCAAAGATACCAAGGAACAAGACTACGACCACGGATTTTAGATTTCCCGCGCCCAGGCGCACCAAGGTCTTGTTGCCGCACCCACCGGTCATGGTCATGCCAAACCCGAACAGCAAGCCGCCAATAATCGTTCCAGCCCAACCCAAATTAGGCGTCAGATAGATTGACGTCGCCAGGTCAACCGTACCAGTCATGTGCAAGGTCTGGCTGCCCAGGATGGCTACCGCAATAGCCAGCATCCACGCCCGGAACCGGTTCCAATCTCCCATGAACACGGCGTCGGAGATCGCCCCCATAGTGCAGAAATTGGTTCGTTGCGCCGTAGCTCCAAAAATCACGCCGAGGACAAAGCCAAGGACGGAGACCAAAACGCCGTTGGGGATTTCTTCCATGACATATCCTTTCAGGGCACTGGATTAGCGAGCGACGCAATCGAACAAGGCTAGATTGCATCATATTCACGTTTTGTAGATTATCAATCAAGAGAGTATGCATATGGTGGCGTTTCGTGTGGAACCCATTTGTCGACGTTTTGAGGCGATCAATTCATGAATAAGCTAGGGCTGGCCGCCGCCATCTTTTTGTCTTCGGCTTCTGTCATGGTCCTAGAGATCGCGGCAGCCCGACTTCTGGCACCTTACGTGGGTATGTCCATCTACACCTGGACCTGTATTATCGCTACGATCCTGGCCGGTATGTCAATTGGCCACTGGTTTGGTGGACATCTATCGGAAACGGACCCCACAAAGATCAACCGTCGCTTGGCCATACTGTTCGGCGCTGCGACGTGCAGTGTGATCCTGGTACCATTCGTTCTACGGATCGCTGCACCGCAGCTTCTTGTCGATGGCGCACCGTTCCTGGTCAGCATCAGCGTCCTGACAGCGCTATTGTTCTTCTTACCAAGCGTCCTCATTGCCTGCGTAACACCGATGATTACAAAGATGGCTATCGACGCTAAACCCGAAGCACGCGGCAGGACGTTAGGACGCATGTATGCGCTGGGTGCGCTGGGAAGTATCCTCGGCACCGTAGCCGCCGGTTTCGTTTTCATCTCCTGGATCGGGACCGCCGGTACAATCCTGAGCGTCGCAGCAGCGTTGGCTATCATGGGGGCCGCGTTTGCAGTTACTGCTCGACACAAGCTGACCATCAGCATCGTCTTAGCCCTTCTCGTCATTGCTGCGGTGGCTACGATCCTCGGTCGCACGGCCTTCGCGAGCGTATGCCTCGAGGAGAGCCGTTATTACTGTATCCGGGTCGTGGATTTCGTCGATCCCGAAGCGACCGAGGCGCGTCTCATGGTGTTGGATCACATGGGACATGGGATCAACGAGCGTCGCGACCCCACCGCTCTGCATAGCTCCTATGTAGAATTGACTCACGAGATCGTACAACAACGGTTCGGCCATACACGCGATCTACGATCATTCTTCATCGGCGGCGGCGCTTACACATTGCCGCGCACATGGGCCGGCCGTTTCCCGGATGGACGGCATACAGTCTCCGAAATCGATCCGGCGGTGACCCGCACCGCCATCCACCATATGTGGTTTAAGCGCCACCCCTCTATCAAAATAATCCATCAGGACGCGCGCCGAATCCTTCAGAAACAGCCGCGGGAACCCCTGTTTGATGTGATTGTTGGAGACGCGTTCCACGACATTTCGGTGCCGGCCCATCTTGTAACTGCGGAGTTCGCTGGTGAAGTTGCCGCTCGGCTCTCCAAACACGGGGTCTATATTCTGACCATTATCGACAGCCACCGCGAGCCGGCATTTCTGCTTGCGCAGGTTCGGACACTATCCGAATTCTTTCCTGCCGTTGAGGTCTGGTCTGATGTTGCCCAGGCCTCGTCGGGAAAGCGCCTCACCTATCTCCTGGTAGCCTCACGCGCGCCGGTCCCCGTGGCACGGTTGGCATCCAGCCAGTTCCCCAACCGCGTTTGGGCCCGGCAAATTCTCACTGACATCGCCGGTCGCCTGGGCCCGGCCGACGTACCTATCTTAACCGATGACTTTGCGCCGGTTGACCGGTTGCTACGCGATGTCTCGGCGTTCGGGGATTAGGCCTCCCTTGAATAATTCACATTTTTATACAATGTTATAATCGTCAGGACACTAGAACTGGTGTCAGCGTCGGGAACGACAGTGAGGCAAGCATGGCCACTCAGACTATCGACACGTCGGGAATGAACTGCCCGATCCCCATCCTGAAGGCAAAAAAGGCGATCAAAACCATGGACGCCGGTAGCACCTTGGAGGTCATCTCTACGGATCCCGGCTCGGTTCGGGATTTTGAGGCTTTCAGCCGTGCGACGGGCAACGAACTTTTGGAATCGGTGGAAGAGACCGGCGTCTTCCGGTTTGTCATCCAGAAAAGTTGATCGCCCTTTGATGGCCTCGCCAAAGTTCCAGATCCATCAACCGTCCCTTGAAGCAGTTGTCGCCTAAACAAATGGTATGACGAGCAATCAGCTTAGCTAACCCGCTGGTTTTTCTGATCCTTCATCGAAGGTTCGATATGCGTCCCTTATCAAATATATCTGAGGCATCCCCAGTCCCACTAGCATTGTTTACATCGTCGTTCGCATGCAATGTTAGATAATGGCGCATCCCACTTACTTCGATGTTATTGATCATCATGCGTTACTAAGGGCGTTTCCCATCGGCACAGCGTTTCTTGAAGGCCGCACGCGGCTGAGCCGTGATGAACTACACACCATGCAGGACGCCCAGTTCCGCACCTGCATGAAGCGCGGCTGGGAGATACCCTTTTACCGTCGGCTCTGGTCTGCACGCGGGATTGAACCGGGGGATATCAACGGCATTGCGGATATTTCCAAGTTACCAACCTACGATAAGACCGACATCATGCGCAGTGTCGAAGCGTATCCGCCCTTCGGCGATTTCCACGGCATGGAAAGCTTTAGCGATACGCTCGAGAGCCGGCCGCCGGTTATTCTTCACACAACTAGCGGCACCACAGGAACGCCGCAACCGCTTCTTTTCGGTCCAAAATCCAGGGAAGTGCAGAACATTCTAATGGCGCGGGCCTTCATGTTGCAGGGACTGGGGCCAGGGGACATGGTCCATTCCGTGCTTGGTTTTGGGACAGTAAACGGTGGGCACTATGTCCGCGAAGCGATCAATCACTACACTAACGCCTTGTTATTGACGGCAGGAACAGGCAGCGAGACGCCGTCGCGAAAACAAGTCCATCTCATGAATGTCTACGGCACGACCGTGCTGGTCGGGTTCGCGGACTACTTGAGCAAGCTAGCAGACGTCGCCCGGAATGAAGGGTTGGAGCCCGGGACAGATATTCCTATCAAACTGATTTGCGCAGCCATCGGCGGCGCCCCCCGCGACGTCCTATCCGAGGCCTGGGGCGGCGCTGAGGTTTGCGACTTCTACGGCGTCGGCGACACCGGATTTATTGCCGCCGAGGGGCCCGAGCAGGATGGACTTCATATATGGGAAGACGCCCATTTCGTGGAGATCATTGACCCGGATGATCTGACGCCCGCAGACAATGGCCAAGTCGGGAACATTTGCGTCACTGCTTTGTTCAAGGACGACATCTTCCCCAACATCCGATTCAATACGAATGACTTGTCCGCGATCGAGACCAGGGCCGGACCGCTGGATTGGAACCTACGGCGATTGCGGGGCTTTCTCGGACGCAGCGACGATATGGTCAAGCTACGCGGTATCAACGTATACCCGACCGCCGTCGGAGAGATATTGAAGCTTGCTGGCGACAACACGGGGGAGTTTTTCTGCCGCGTTCAGCAAACCGATGGGCGTGACAATATGATCGTGGCGGTGGAAAGTGCAGCGGCACCTTCTGATTGGAGCGGCTTGGCGGAGCAGTTCAGATCCCTGCTTCGCCAGAAAATCGGGGTCGACTTCAGCGTCGAATTGGTTGCCCCGGGCGATCTTGAGCCCCTCACCAAAATCAACAGCCGCCAAAAGCCCGTGCGGTTAGCGGATGATCGACCGAAGGTGCCTTAAATCACCGACCGGACGGGGGGAACGTCTTCGTCCAATGCTCCATGATCTGAGCACGGGTCGCGATCCAGATACCGTCCGTGGCACTCACCCGCTCGATAAATGATTCCAACGCCGCCGCCCGCCCAGGCCGGCCGGAAATTCTCAAATGGAGGCCCAACGACATCATGCGGGGCGCTACTGCCCCCTCGTCATACAGCACATCCAAGGTATCGTTCAGATAGATAACCCAGTCTCTGGGCGTGTAGGCCGGTGCGTTCCACATCTTCATATCGTTGGTATCAATGGCGTAGGGCAGGATTAGTATGGGCTTACCAATCTTGGTATCCGTATCCCAGAACGGCTTATCGTCACTATAATCGTCCATGTGGTAGCGGTAGTCTTCCTCAATCAACAGGCGCCGAGTATTCGCGGTAAACAGATACCGCGACAGCCAGCCCACAGGGCGGGTTCCCGTCGTCTGCTCAATCGATTGGGCCGCACGGCGGATAAACGCGCGCTCCGTTTCCTCGTCCATGTTGTGCTGGACCTGCCAACGATATCCATGGGCACAGGTTTCATGCCCATCATCGGCGATACGCCTTGCAATTTCTGGCGCCCGCTCGAGGCTTTGCGCCGCGGCGGTAAACGTCGCCGGAAGATTACGCCGCGCGAGCATGTCCATGATCCGCGGAGCTCCCGCCTTAATGCCGTAGGCGTAGTTACTCTCGTTAGAGAAATTCCGAACGCCAGGCTTCACCATCATGCCCATCTCATCAACGGCTTCAGCTCGCGAATCGCCATCCAAAACCGACATCTCGGCACCCTCTTCAACATTCACAACAATCGATAGGGCGAGACGCGCGCCGTTCGGCCAGATGGGTTCGGTGTTCAAAGGTTCAGTCCTTGCTTTCGGGTCGAATTGGTAACTTACGCAATCATCAAATCGACAAGCGCTGCGACGTCGGGTTCATTTTCCAAGTTGTCGGTTCTGGTGATTAATGCCTCGGCCTGACTCTCGGCAACGACCGGTCGGGCCGAGGCACAGTTTTGACGAAATTTTGCCAAGTGACTTTCTCGGTCGAGCGGGTTCTGCGGATTACCAAGAACAAATTCACACATCGCGGATACGCTCGTACCACCCTTCAAATCGATCGACACCGTGACCGGGGTCAGGGCATTGGGGTCGGGGTTGTTATCGATCCTCATCTCTACCCGTCTCGCTAGGTCATGAATGGTGTCGTTGGCAATATTTTCAGGCCAAAAATGGACCACATCAATCGTGCCGTGGGTCAGGGTCCGGGCGACCGTATAGGCGGCACACAGCCGGGCATAGTTGGGGGTCATGCGTTGCGACGGCGGACGTCCGACCAACTGGTGGATCAGCGGCGGCACATCGCAAACCACCGAAACAACATTTTCCACCTTCAAACCGTGATCACGCATGAGCCTGAGACAGCAATCGACGACACCGTGGGTCGCGCGGCCGGATGGAAATGGTTTGTGCGCCACCTCAGTGATCTGCCAGTTCTTGCCCAAATTAGTTAGCAGGTCGGCGAAGTCGTAGCCGTCTTCGATCAGATTCAGGTATCCGAACTCGCCTTCGATGATTTCGCGGGGACCAGCAATTCCTTCCGCCGCCAGGTCGCAGGCCATCACCGCGTTCCGCGCGGCAAATCCCATTTGCACAGCCAATAACGATGACCCTTCGGTATGCGCCTGCATAGTGCCGCCGACCTGACCATAGGCGATGGAACAGGCACGAATCAGCTGGTCTCGGTCGAAACCACGAATTTTACCGATGCCCATGGTGGCGGCAAAGGTCCCGGCCGTTGCCGGCCGGAAAAACCGCAACCCAGACTTCGCCGCTACACCGAGCACGCAGGCGATATCCACGCCAAGCGCCACGGCTGCTATCAACGCCCGGCCGCTGACACCGCCATGCCGCTCTGCGACCGCAACGCACCCAGCCAGAACCACCGTGACGCAATGCACAACGGATGGTTCGTGGACGCAATCAAACTCGGAATTGTGAGTCAGAAACGCATTCAGGAAGGCCACCGATGGCGCCGGCAGGGATTCCCCAAAAACCCAAACGCGGGCATCCTCGCTGGTTCCCCAGAGAGCGGCTGCCCGGCGCATCTCATCGACCTGGGGCGCAGCGCTACCAACAATGCCAACGCCCAGGCTGTCCTGAATAAACGTCCGCGTCGCTTCTACGGCGTCCGGTGATAGGCTATCAAAGTCTGACCGAAGGACATGATCAGCAAAAATTTCGATGGCATCCATGGCGCCTTTTTCACTTAATCCTATTAAATTGAACTGCTTTCCCGACTAGCTAACAATGCGTGCGCCGCCAAGGCAACACTAGGTGCGTGAGCCAGGATCCGGAGGGACAACCCGACCCCATCGGCGCTCTAAGTCTTCGGCGACATTGAGTAGATGGGCTTCCTCATTTGGCGCCGCCATCAGATGGAAGGCGACCGGAAGCCCTTCATCAGAGATCCCCGAGGGCAGGGAAATAGCCGGTCCTTCAAAAATGTTGGCGAGGCCAGTGAAAATCGCCTGATTTCTCGGTGCCGATTGGGCGCGGGAGAAGGCAAGTTGTGGGGCGGTCGGCGTGGCCAAGAAGTCAACTTCGTCAAACAGGGCCAGTAAGACGGCTTTAGCACGGGCGACTTTTTCCTGTGCATCGTGAAGACGGTCGGGCCGCATGGTTCGGCCGTAATTTAACATGGCGATCAAGCTCTCTGAATAGGCTTCTGGATGATCCCGCAGGGATTCCGCCATTGCCTTCGCCCCGTCCGACTCGATCTTTAAAAACGCTGCAACGCGCAACTCATTCAAGTCGAAATCTGGCAAGGAAAGTTCAATTATATCTGCACCGGCGCCGCGTGCGTCTTCAATGGCACGGTGGAAGCTGTTAGCAATGATGGGTTCGCTAAGCTGATTGATCTCTTCGGTAAAAACACCGAGCCGCGCGCCGTCGAGACGCCGGTCTTTTTCAATGGACCAACCGGGCGGCGGCGAACAGACCAGGACATCAAGCAGCAACCGGGCATCTCGAACGCTGCGGCAAAGGGGTCCGACATGATCAAAGGCGGGGCTAAGGGGGACGATGCCATCCATGCTGATCAACCCGCGGGTCGCCTTCAGACCGACGATACCGCAATAACCGGCGGGCAGACGCACAGACCCCAAGGTGTCCGTACCGAGCGCCACCCAAGCCAACCCGCCCGCCACGGCGCTGGCTGAGCCGCCACTGGACCCGCCGGGAACGAAGCCCGGTTTCCACGGATTGTCCGTTGGGCCATTGTGCGGGTTGTCGGTGATGCCACCGATGGCGCATTCATCCATGTTCAGTTTTCCCAGGATGACCGCGCCCGCCCTTCGAAGCAGGTCAGATACGACAGCGTCGCCGGAAACACTGTGGCTATATTTGGCGCCATTCCGGGTCGCAAACCCTAAAGCATCAATGTTGTCCTTTAATGCGACGGGAACACCGTCCAATAAGGAGAGCACTGTGCCGCCCTGCCGCCGGCGATCGCTACTCTCTACTGAACGCTGTGCACCTACGACGTCTAGTTCTACAAAGCAGTTTAATTCCGCCTGCCGGCGCTCGATGTATGCCAGCGTCTGCGCGAGCAAGGTTGACGCGCTGATCTCACCAGCGTCTAGCGCGGTGGAAATCTCGACAATGTCAGTGTCGGCGTGTTCCATAAGACAACCATATCCGAGTTCGGATCAGCGATAATCCCCAAAAATCACCATACTGATGGCTTTGGCATTATGGATGATATGCTCCTTGCCCGTCAGTATCTGGTCGCAGAGGCGAAGGCGGCCGGCGTTTCATCTGCCCAGTAATCACAATTTTCTTTATCGCGTTCATGGACTACCGGCACGGATGCACAGCCGCCCAATGTTCTGCAATATCAAGCCGTCTGCAGATCCAGACGTCATTGAAGCCTTGCACGTAATCCAGAAAGCGCACCAGTCCAGCGGCGCGAGCCGGGCGACCCATCATTCGAGCGTGCAAGCCGACATTCATCATTTTGGGTGCCGTTTCACCTTCCGTATAGAGAAGGTCGAACGAATCCTTGAGGTAGGCGTAGAAAACGTCCGCTGACGAAAAATTGCCGCCCGGCTGAAACTTCAAATCGTTGGCATCTAGAGAATAGGGCACAATTAGATGTGACTTCCCAGTGACGCTTGTCCAATATGGAAGATCGTCTGCATAGCTGTCGCTGTCATAGAGAAACCCACCGTGTTCAACTAGCAACCGTCGTGTGTTTGCGCTCGGTGCATAGCGGCAATACCATCCGCGCGGCTGCGTACCCGTCAGACGCTCGATGGTTTCGACGGCGCGGGCGATGTGTTCTCGCTCTTCATCCTCCTCCAGAAGATAATGCTCGATCCATCGCCAGCCATGCCCACAAATATCGTACCCGGCCGCCGCAATTGCCTCCGCGACCTGCGGATTGCGTTCCATAGCGAGGGCGCAACCAAAGACCGTGAGCGGCAAATGCCGCTCCCCAAAGATCCTGAACAAACGCCAGATGCCGGCCCGGCTACCATATTCGTATAGGCTTTCCATGCCGAGATCGCGCACGCCCGGAGCCATCCGACCACCAGCAACTTCCGCCAACCCAGCCTCAACCCGACCGTCGCCGTCAGGGATAGTGTTCTCCGAGCCTTCTTCATAATTGACGACAAAATTCACGGCGATCCGAGCATTGTTTGGCCACTGGGGGTGTGGTGGGTTTGGCCCGTATCCAATAAGGTCGCGGGTGATCTCTGTTTCCATCATGGCGATGTTACTCCGGTTCCCCCAGGTTTAATTGTTCGCTGTGGCCTTGTCATTCTTGGAAAGGATATCAAATGACGGAGCGACGTTACGAGTCCCTTGACGCTCGCCGCTAGTCGGACATGATCGTTACGGACCGAAGATAACCGAAACCGAGCTAGAGCCTAAATGATCGATCCCGTAACCCTTGCCGTCATAAATGGCCGTTTGGAGCAAATCGCCGACGAAATGGACGCGACCCTGTTCCGGTCTGCATTCAATCCAATCATTGCCGAGGCCCACGACGCTTCTCATGGGCTCTACGATGCAGGGACCGGTGCGACCCTAATTCAGGGTAAATCCGGGCTGCCTGTATTTGTCGGCGCCATGTCCTTCGCCGTCAAACTGGTGATCGACAAGGCTGCGATGGACGGCGATCTGGGACCGGGCGACACCTACATATTCAACGATCCCTATGAGGGTGGCACGCACCTTTCCGATTTCAAGTTGGTGCGTCCATTCTATCGAAATGGCGCAATCTTCTGTTTCCTCGCCTCCGTGGGGCATTGGCACGATGTGGGCGGTAATGTGCCAGGCAACTACAATCCTGTCGCAACGGAAAGCTTTCAAGAAGGCATGCTGATTCCACCCGTGAAGTTGATCGAAGGAGGCACATTCCGCCAAGATATCGTCGATATCCTGCAAGCTAACTCGCGCCTGCCCGGCAGTCTCTATGGCGACCTGAACGGGCAGATCAACGCCCTCGACCTGGGTGAGCAGCGCCTTCAGGATTTATTGAATGAGTATGGCGATGAACAGGTGAAGGCCGCGTTGACGGAACTTCAGAACCGAGCCGCTCAGCTCATGCGCTCCAATATTTTAGAGTTGCCTGACGGCACTTTCGTTTGTGACGACTGGCTCGATAACGACGGGATCGTTGATGAACCCCTCAAGATTGCCCTCGATCTGACGATACGAAACGACCGGATGACCTTGGATTTTTCCCGAACGTCGCTCGCCTGTGCGGGACCTGTAAACATTTCTCGATCGACGGCCGTAGCGTCTATCTACGTAGCGCTAAAGCATGTATTCACGGATGTCCCTGCCAACGCCGGCGTACTGGAACCCATCGACATTGTGATCCCAAAGAATACGTTGCTGTCGGTCGGCGCGCCAAAGCCGGTCGGGGGGTATACGGAAACTATCCTGCGGATCATCGACGTGGTCTTCGGCGCCATCGCCCAGGCCGCGCCAGAGCGCTCTAACGGCTGTGCCTACGGCACCATAAACGCGCTCTCCTTGGCGGGGCACCGCCGGAACGGTAAACGTTGGGTGATGTTCAGCTTTTTTGGTGGCGGCCATGGCGGCCACCCGGAAGGCGACGGCCTCAACCATGGCAATGCGCCCATTTCTACAGCCACGATACCGCCAGCGGAAATCCTTGAAGCGGCTTATCCCATGTTTTTCCGCTCCTGGGCATTACGCGCCGATTCCGGTGGGCCAGGCCGGCACCGGGGCGGATTGGGCGCACTTTATGAGATCGAGTTACTGGAGGAGGACGCCGATGTTTTCCTTTTTGGCGAACGAGGCCGGTTTGCGCCGCAAGGTATAGCCGGAGGTAATGCGGGCGCGTTGAACCGTTTCCAGTACGAACAGCCGGATGGTCTGCACGAGCCACCCATGAAATCAAAAATGGTCGGGATCAAGATCAATCGGGGCCAACATCTTCGCCTGGAGACGCCTGGTGGCGGCGGCTATGGCGCCGCGCGGGAGCGTGATCCGGCCGCCGTCGCCGAAGACGTGCGTTTGGGTTACGTCACCACCGGCGCAGCCAAGACGGATTATAGCGTTGTCGTCGACAACGACGGCCAACTCGACACTAAAGCAACGGAAGCCCTGCGGGTGAGCGGCGGCACATGAGCAATCAACCGAGCTATGTCATAGGCGTCGATGTTGGCGGCACCTTCACGGACGTTTTTTTCCTAGACGAAGCCAATGGACAATGCAGTGTCGCCAAGGTTCCATCGACGAAATTCGATCAATCCGAAGGTTTCCTAGCCGGCATTCGGAGCGGCGTCACCGACCTGACCAAGGTTGCAACCGTGGTCCATGGAACAACCGTCGGCACCAACGCCCTGCTGGAGCGCAAGGGTGCCAAAACGGGTATCATCACGAACTCCGGCTTCCGCGACACGCTAGAAATGCGTCGCCGTGACCGGCCACGCACCTGGGGGCTTTGGGGGCAGTTTGATCCGGTCGTACCGCGCGACCGGCGCCTTGAGGTGCAGGAACGAACTTTAGCCGATGGCACGATTCACACGGAGGTAAACATCGATGAAGTTAAGGCACAGTCCCACGTACTCCTAGACATGGGCGCGCAATCTGTTGCCGTAGTGTTTATCAACGCCTACGCCAATCCCACCAACGAAATGGCGGCACTGGCCGCAGTTCGTGAGATCTGGCCAAATGACCACGTTGTCGCTTCACACGAGATTTTGCCGGAGATCCGAGAGTTTGAGCGGACCTCGACAACTACTCTCAACGCCTACTTACAGCCGACTGTTGGCTCCTATCTTCACCGCTTGGACACGGCTTTGCGGAACGATGGCTTCGGCGGCGAAGTGCTGATCGTGCAGTCAAACGGCGGCGTCATGTCCCTTGAAACGGCTGGCAAGCGACCCATTCGCACAGCCTTATCCGGCCCCGCAGCCGGCGTCATCGCCAGCACCCACATCGCCAAAAGCGCGGGGTTCCCGAACGTCATCACCTGCGACATGGGCGGAACAAGTTTCGACGTATCTTTGGTAGCCAGAGGGCAAAGTACGCTGGCGGCGCAGACCGCCGTGGATTTCGGTCTTGTGATCCGCACACCGATGATCGAGATGACCACTATCGGTGCCGGCGGCGGCTCTATTGCCTGGGTCGACCGTGGCGGTTTATTGCAGATCGGACCGGAATCGGCGGGTTCGGATCCCGGTCCCGTCTGCTATGGCCAAGGCAATGACCTGCCGACCGTCACAGACGCCAACTTACTGCTTGGCCGCATCAATGCGGAACGCCCCATCGGCGGCAAGCTCGACCGCCTGGATGTGGAGACGACGAAGACCGCCATTGCAAAGCACGTAGGCGAACCACTCGACCTCGATCCTATGGCGGCAGCGGAAGCCATCATCCGGGTCGCCAATTCCCGTATGGCCGGCGCGATCCGATTGGTCTCTATCGAACGCGGACATAATCCGGGAGATTTCGCCGTCATGCCCTTTGGCGGCGGCGGCGCCCTGCACGCGGGCGCGCTCATCAAGGACGTTGGACTTAAAAGCGCCCTAGTGCCCCGCTATCCGGGCGTGACCTCGGCCTTGGGGTGCACTATTGCCGATATGCGGCACGATTTTGTGCAGACACTAAACAGCCTTCTTGATGATCTTGACCTCGATCAGCTGACCACCCAGTTCGCCAACTTGGCAGGACAAGGCGACGCCCTTCTTAACGATACCAGCGTGAGCTTTGTCGATCGGAAAACCTGGTTCGAACTCGACATGTCGTATCTCGGCCAAACGCACACGGTGGATGTGCCGCTCTTCCTCTCAGAAGACTTCAATATCAATCGCGATCAGATCAGCGCCGCGTTTGAAGCACGCTATAAGTCGGTATTTGGAAACCCCTTGAGCGGGATCCCTGTGCGCGTCGTCAATCTCCGGGTCTCGGTGATTGGCGTCCGGCCAAACTTCGACCTCCACCTATTGGCGCCAGATGATGAAGGAACCATCGACGCCGCTGTGCGTGGGACACGGCCCGTCTGGGTTGATGGCGGCTGGACGGAGGCGACGATCTACGAACGTCTGCACCTGCCCGTCGGGGCGGAGATTAAAGGCCCAGCCGTCCTGGAACAACCGGACACAACAATTTTCGTTGAACCCGATCTGGTTGGAAAAGTTGATGAGTTCGGCAATCTAGTGATCAGCCGCAAAGGAGACGATTGATGGCAAGTCCGATCCAGGCGGCGACAACCGCCCTCGTTATCGTCGATATGCAGAACGATTTTGTGCATCCGAAAGGCGCCTACGGCCGTGCCGGTCTGACCGCCAAAACCATTTTGGCCCTGCCAGAACGACTTAAACAGATAGCTAACACAGTCCGGGCGGCGGGCGGATGGATCGTATCGACGCATTTCACCTTGGTCCCTGGGAAGTCAGGCGAGCCCTTCATTTCGGAACACCTCCGTACCCTCCGACCCTTTCTGGGGAAAGGCGATTTCACGCCGGGAAGCTTCGGACACGACCTAATCGACAAATTACAGCCGGCGGATCTGAAAGTGGAGAAAGTGGCCTTTTCCGCCTTCTACCAAAGTCGCATGGATTGGATGCTGCGGCGGGCGGGAATTGAGACGCTGATTTTTGGTGGCATCGTCACCAACGGTGGTGTCGCCTCGACGGCACGGGATGCCCATGTACGTGACTATGATGTGGTCATTCTCGAAGACGGTTGCGGAGCTTTCAGTCAGGAGGCCCACGACGCAACCATTGGGTCATTGGCGACCATCGCGCGCATCGCGTCAACCGACGAAATCATCAAGGAGTTCTGAGCATTATGCCCATTCTTCTTGCCACTGAAGCGAACTTCGACGTGGTGGCACCCATCATTATCGTCGGCGCAGGTGCTTGCGGGCTAGTCGCGGCGATGGCGGCAACCGACGGCGGCGGCGAGGTGGTCGTCCTTGAACGGGATCGCGTACCGCAGGGCTCGACGGCCTTGTCATCGGGATTGATCCCAGCAGCCGGCACCAAAGTCCAAAAAGCGCAAGGACTCGACGACAGCACGGATCTGATGGCGGCGGATATCATCAACAAAGCACAACATGAAAATGATCAAGCCATAGTCGCCGCCCTTTGCCGCCAGTCCGCTGTAAGTATCGATTGGCTAAATGACGCCCATGGATTGAACCTAAGCGTCATCGACAGCTTCCTCTATCCTGGCCACAGCGCCTACCGCATGCACGGCACGCCATCAAAGACCGGCCAAGAGTTGATCGGCGCCCTGAGCCGCCGCGCCGAAGCGCTTGAGATCCAGGTCATCACGGACGCCCAGGTGACTGATCTTTTCGCCGACCCCGATGGCACCATCCGGGGCGTCCTTTTCCGGCGACCCGACGACAGTAAGGAAACGTTGGGCTGCCAAGCCATTGTTCTGGCCTGCAACGGCTATGGCGGCAACCCCGAGATGGTCGCTGAACTAATCCCAGATATGAAGGATGCGCTCTATTTCGGTCATGCTGGGAACCAGGGCGAAGCGATCGCCTGGGGCCGGGAATTGGGCGCGGGCATGACAGACCTGGGCGGCTTCCAGGGCCACGGCTCCGTTGCACATCCACACGGCATCCTCGTCTCCTGGGCGCTGATGATGGAGGGTGGCATCCAGGTCAACAGGGACGGACGTCGGTTTTCCAACGAACATGCCGGTTATTCCGAACAGGCCCGGCGGGTCATCGCGCAGCCGGGCGGTGTCGTCTGGAACATCTATGACCAACGGCTCCATGACTTCGCCCAGGACTTCGATGATTACCGACAGGCGGAAATGGCCGGCGCTGTTCGACAAGCGGCGACGATAGACGAGCTAGCTGAGATCTGCGACCTACCGGCGGACACGTTGGTAGAAAATTTGAGAGATACCGAGGCGCTGAGCGCCGCGGGTGGTCAGGACAAGTTCGGTCGTACATTTGCTAAAGATCGCTTAACACCTCCCTATTATGCGGTGAAAGTCACCGGCGCATTGTTTCATACCCAGGGCGGCCTGAATGTGGATGAAAGAGCGCGGGTCTTGAAATCCGATGGCACACCCTTCGCAAACCTGTTCGCCGGCGGCGGCGCGGCGCGCGGCCTCTCTGGCCCATCGGACTGGGGATACTTATCAGGCAATGGATTGCTAACAGCCGTCACCTTGGGCCACATCGCCGGCGCGCAAGCTGCACGTTTGATAAAGAATGAGATTTCAGCATGACACGTGATGAACTGATCAACCTCGTCCGCACCTATTTCGCCGGCGTTGATGGCGAGGATCTAGACAAAATCTTTTCCACGTTCACAGACGATTGTCGTTTTACCGTGGAAACCCATGGTGTTGAGCTAAGGAGCCGAGACGCCATTCGCGGTATGTTCGAGCGCCTTTGGTCGAACCACGCGGCCGTCCGGCACGACAACTTTCAATTCGTCGTTGATGCGGAGCACGTAAAGATCGCCGCCCAGTTCCATGTAACCAACACCTTCGAAAACGGCGACAAAGTCTACAAATCGAACTGCAATTTCTTTACCGTCCGGGACGGCTTATTCGATACGGTGGCAGTTTATATGGCCGGCGAGAATACGCTGGACCGGGCTGAGTAACGTTTAGCGGCCATCGGGCCGCTTCAATTCGAAAATCTCCTGGGTCCGTGAATACAGGCTGCCGCCCAGGCGGCCGATCGCATCCAACCCAAACGGATCAACTTTCATCGTGTCGCCGTCAATTAGATCAGGGCGGATCGCGATAGCCTTCACTTCACCAACAACGATTTCGCGGCGAACACCCAGCTCTAAGGTCGTATGACGGATACATTCGAGGGCCGCTGGCGCCTCTCCAATTCGTGGCGGAGACACAACACATGACTGTACGGTGCTGAAGCCGGACAATTCGATCTCACTTTCGTCGGGCGGCAAAGGTGCGGAACAAAGGTTCATTTGCTCGCCCATAGCGAAGTCAACTAGGTTCACGACAAATTCGCGACTGTCCCGAATGTTGCGGGATGTATCCTTAGGACTATCGTCAGGCCGTGCCTCAAGCCCCAAAACGACCATACAGGGGTCATAAGCAATGGCGTTGAAGAATGAAAACGGCGCGGCGTTGACTAGGCCATCCTTCCCAACCGTTGTCACCAAGGCAATGGGACGAGGCGTGACGATGTCACGCAGCAATTTGTAGCCTTCCTGCGCGGAGAGGTCATCCAGAAGATATTCGTGCATTTCGTATCCTCATTCGTTCTATATGGTTTAGCGGGTATAATCAGACGCTCACTTCGCGTTGGGAGACGAACATGACACTACCCGCCATGCCTTATCGGACCAAGGGCCTCGATCATGTTGTTCTGCGCGCCAAGGATATCGACAAGATGCTCGGCTTTTACCGGGATGTCTTGGGTCTTCCGGTGGCGAAGCACAATGAACCGCTGGGGCTATGGCATTTGAAGGCCGGGACATCGATGATTGATCTGGTGGACGTGTTTGGGCCCATCGGCAAAGCAGGCGGCCCGATCCCCAGCGAAGCCCGCAACGTGGATCATCTGGCGCTGAAGATTGACCCTTTCGACGAAGCGGCTATCCTCGCGTATCTCGGAAGTAAGGGCGTTGCGGCAGAGCCGTCCAAGACGCGGTTTGGCGCGGACGGCGACGGTCCGTCGATCTATCTGAGAGATCCGGAAGGCAATGGCGTAGAATTGAAAGGTATGGTCCAAGTTCCCATGTGAAATAACAATAGAGTTCTGGCCCCTTTCCAAGCTTTGGGTCACTGCCTATTATATTTGCGGAAGTAACATAGGCGCTGGACTGAAATTAAGGACGGCCAATTTTTAACGCTTCGCTACGCGAAGCCTCTCAGGAAGGAAAGAAAATCATGAAAGCAGCAATCGCATTTGGCGCCGCCGCACTTGTGGCGGCTGGTTCTACCAGCGCGGCCGACATGAAAGTGGCCGCCGACGTCGGCTATTCTCCGCACGTAATGGCATCGGCCAGTGGCGGCGTGGAAGGCTACAACGTTGATATTATGGATGAAATCGCCAACCGCATGGGCGTGAAACACGAAGTCATCGACCAGGAATGGTCGGGCATCTTCGCAGGCTTGGCCGCAGGCAAATACGTAGTCATCATCGCGCCGACCACAGTTACCAAGGAACGCTCCGAAAAGATGCTGTTCGGTGAACCCTACTTCGAAGTGAACTATCAGTTCTTGATCAAGAAAGGTGCCCCGCAGGTCAATAAGCTGGAAGACCTGGCCGGCAAGAAGATTGCCGTCAATAAAGGTAATTTCTACGACAAGTGGTTGTCGGCTCCAGAGCGCATGAACAAGTACAAATGGGAGTTGGTCCGCTTCGGCAAGAACGCGGACGCCATCCAGGCAGTCGCGACTGGACGTGCCGATGCAAATTTCGCGGGTGATACGGTGATGGGCTGGACAGCGAAGAAGAACCCACTCGTCGAGCCATCGAACTTAGTGATCAAATCGGGTCGAGTTGGCGCCATGGCCTTCCATACGACCAGCACAGAAATGCGCAAAAAGTTCGAGAAGGTCGTAGAATGCATGAAGGCCGACGGTACGGTCGCCAAAATCCACGAAAAATGGACTGGCCAGAAGCCAGTGGCCGGCGGTGCTGCCTACAAAGTCGTGCCAGGGATCGGCGTGCCAGGCTTCACCCACTATGATGACAGCCCATCGGGTAGTGGCTGCGGCTAATTGACGCATGAAACGGGGCGCCGGCAAGGAAAGTTTTCCTAGCCAGCGCCCCGGTCATTCCATGAGTTCCTTAATCGAAGGAAGGCGCAGATGAGCGACACTCAACCGGTCGTCGAAGCGCTTGGTATACATAAAGTCTTCGGTGATCTGGAAGTCCTGAAGGGCATCGACCTGAAGGTTAATCCCCAAGATCTAGTATTCATCATCGGTCCGTCCGGGTCGGGGAAAAGTACCCTGCTCCGATGCTGTAATCTGTTGGAGCATCCAACCAAGGGGGTAGTTCGCGTCGTCGGCGAACAAATAACCGCCAAAGGCGTCGATATCAACCGAGTTCGCCAGCACATCGGTATGGTGTTCCAGAACTTCAATCTCTATCCCCACATGTCGGCGCTCGCCAATGTCACGCTTGCGTTGCGCAAAGTGAAGAACATTCAACGTTCTCAGGCCGACGAGATGGCGCATCGGGCCCTGATCCGGGTTGGCCTCAACGACAAGGCCACGAGCTACCCTAACGAGTTGAGCGGCGGGCAGCAGCAGCGAGTAGCCATTGCACGGGCCATCGCCATGGAGCCGGATGTGGTTTTATTCGACGAGCCAACCTCAGCCCTCGATCCGGAGCTGGTAGGTTCGGTGCTTGGGGTTATGCGCGAGTTGCGCGAGAGCGGCATGACCATGGTGGTCGTTAGCCACGAGATGCGGTTTGCCGAAGAAGCCGCCGACCGCGTCCTTTTCATGGATGAGGGCGTCGTCGTGGAAGAAGGTTCGCCCGAGCAGGTCTTCCGCAATAGCCAGCACGAACGTACACGATCTTTCCTGTCGCGCGTGACAGAACATTAATTGGCAGGCGGACATGGACGCCTTTCTCGACCAGTTCTTCAACCAAGCCGTTATGGCCAAGTATCTACCAGATGTCATCGGCGGGCTATGGATCACTCTAGCCCTAGCCGGTTTGGTGATCGTCACCGGCATTCTTCTCGGTCTCGCCCTAGCGTGTCTTCGGTCTTTCCAGATCGGCTGGGTCAATTGGCTGATCGTCATTTTTATCGATCTGTTCCGTGCCCTGCCCCCGTTGGTCCTGCTGATTGTCGGTTACTTCGGACTGCCCTACGCCGGTCTACAGTTATCAGGTTTCGCAATCAGTTGGCTCTGTCTGTCTTGCGTTCTGGGGGCCTTCGCCGAAGAAATTTTTTGGGCCGGCATCACTTCAGTCCACAAGGGTCAATGGGAGGCCGCACGGTCCACGGGCCTCGGCTTTTCGCAAACGCTGTTTTGCGTTGTCATCCCGCAGGCCATCCGGATGACCATTCCACCGCTCACCAACCGAACTATCGCGATTACCAAGAATACGGCGCTGGCCTCCGTTGTTGCGGTCCAGGAAATGCTTACCGTCGCGCAGACATCTCTCGCCTATGCGGCCAATACATCACCATTGACCCTAGCCGCGATTGGGTACCTGATCGTTTTTCTCCCCCTTGTCATCTTGAGCCGTTGGGTCGAAACGCGGTTTGCCTGGAAGCGTTAAGGGGGAACCATGGATTGGGAAGTCATCAGATTTAGCTTCTTCAACTGGGATAGCATTCAGCAGGTCTATCCACTGCTGTTGAAGGGTTGGTTGATGACTATCAAGTTGTGCATCGCCGTCGTACCGCTGGGTTTCGCGCTCGGCGCCTGCATCGCGACCATGTATAGTTTCAAGATCCGCCCCGTGAATTGGGCAATCATCGGCTTTGTTGATTTCTTTCGTTCTATCCCGCCGCTTGTTCTTCTTATCTACACGGTCTACGGCCTGCCATTGCTAGGCTGGGATGTGCCCGCCTTTGGCGCTGTGCTGGTCGCCTTCACATTGAACAGTTCGTCCTATTACGGTGAAATTATTCGCGCCGGTATCGAAAGCATTCCCAAAGGCCAGATGGAGGCGGCCCAGTCGACCGGGCTTAATCGCCTGCAGGCGATGTACTACGTCATATTGCCTCAGGCCATCCGGAACGTCGCGCCGGACCTCACCTCCAACACCTTGGAATTGATCAAGGCGACCTCCATCGCCAGCGTGGTCGCCTTACCCGAACTCCTGCGCATGGGCCGGGTCGCTCAAGGCTTGGTGTACAATGCGACACCGTTGATTGCCGTCGCGGTAATCTATCTCATTATGCTCTGGCCTATGGTGAGGCTTCTCTCACGATTAGAGCGACAGATGATGTCCGCCCGCTAATTATTCCGGAGGCAAACGATGGCTGACTACCTGGACCAAGTAAGCGAGTTCGTCGCTGATACCGGTTTCGACAATCTTCCTAACGCCGCCATAGAGCGTGCCAGACGTGTCATTGTGGATACGATTGCTGCGATTGCCGCAGGGTCCGTTGAACCGGAGGTCGTTGCATTAACGACGCGCATGGCAACCCAAGAGGGGCCATCAAGCGTCATAGGTGCCGGACGACGCACCCAACCAACGACAGCGGCTTTTCTCAATGGCACGTCGGGGACCTTCTTGGAACTCGATGAAGGCAATCAGTTCAGCCGTGGCCACCCCGGCGTCCACGCCTTGCCCTCGGCTTTGGCCGTAGCCGAAGACCAGCGAGCTTCGGGTCAGGACTTCTTGACGGCTATCGTTCTTGGTTATGAGATTGGCGCGCGCATCGGGATCGCTGCAAAAATACTACCCACTATGCATCCCCATGGAACGTGGGGCACCGTCGGGTCGGCTATCGCTGTTGCCAAACTTATGGGCGCAAATGCAAGTCAGGTCCGAGAGCTCATTAACATTGCCTCAACCCTCGGCCTCGCGACCAGTCGTCAGACCATGTTGCAAGGAGGCACAGTACGGAACAGCTTTGCTGGTTTCTCCGGCCAGATCGGTATCATGGCCTGGGACATGCTGGAAAGCGGCTTTACGGGTGAGGCGGATGGTTTAGCGACCATCTGGGGCAAGGTGATTTCAACTGAGTGGCGGCCTGAAGAAATGACGAACGAACTGGGCAGCCGTTATGAAATCGCCCGCAATTACTTCAAACGTCACGCGTGCTGTAGGTACAACCACGGCACCTTGGACGCCATGGCTATGATTGATAAGCAATATGGCGGACTTCGGGCCGAAGAGGTTGATCGTATCCGAGTTGAGACCTATTCCTTGGCCGCAGAGCTTTCCGACCGGACCCCGAAGAACACTCTCGCCGGAAAATTTTCTGTTCCCTTTGCGGTGGCCTCGACCTTGATAAATCAATCAAGTGGTGTCGAGAGCTTCACGTGGGAGAAAATTCGCGATCCGGCTATCCAGGCTTTTGCTGACAAGGTTGAGGTTCTCGAGGATCCCGTCCTGACAGCCATGATGCCGGATTTCCGGCCGTCGCGCGTGACCGTCCGCCTTCACGACGGTACGGAACTCAGCGCGGAGGCGAAGACCAATCGTGGCGATACAGAAGACCCCTATGATGATGATGAACTAGACCGCAAATATACCGAATTGAGTGGACGTGTCTGGGGCACGACAGTTGCAAATTCGGTATATGATCATTGTTTTGCAATTGACCGGTTGACCGACGTAAACGAACTAACGGGCTGTTTCAACGCGGGTGAGTTGAAGCCAACCAGCACCCTTTAACATCCGCGTCCAACGCCGATCCGGATTGGCGGTTATTCACCTTTGGATCAGACATAAAACTGACCTTAGTTGGCGATTGCGCGTTGTTTATAACCATCAATTAGCCGATTTTCAGCTCTCGCTGTATTATTTCTTAGAGCGAGAAGACTTCTTCGATGTTGCTTTTTTCTTACTTGATGGCTTGGTCTGCGCTTGCCCCTGAGGAGAAGCCTCGCCGTCGGTCGTGAGCTGAATTTGCTCTCCGATATTCTTGGCTGCATTGGCAATGCCTTGAAGCATTGGTCCTAACTGGTTCGCCGGAACCATCAAACGCGTCACTGGCCGAACTTCATTGGGACTATCATTTACTCCAAGAGTTATCCTGAAGACGCCATTAGCATGAGAAACGTTTGATATCCTCTCAACAAATATGTCGCTTTGCTGATCATTTGACATTTATTAAGTCTCCTTTTGTTAGGCGATATCTCTTCAATATTGTCTAAAGAAATATCAAATTATATCCCTGAATTGAAGTCCGTCAGGTCAAGGTTCGAGCCATCGTTTCCGGCGAGCTCAATCTCGTTATCGACGACAGTGTCTGCGTCAATATCGATTTGGATAAGGCTGCTTCCCTGGTTTGGCGCAACGCGAACCTGCGCAACCGTTCCACCAGCAGCAAAATCACCAGTTCCGATGAAGGCGAAGTCGGAATTAATAAAGGCAGTCAGATCAATTTGATCCACACTGCTGGTTGAAGTCCCCGCATCAAAATCATGGATCTTGTCGCGATTACCAGCTCCGACACCGGTATCCGAAGACGATGTATACTTAAAGATATCAGAGCCTGCTCCTCCATAGAGCTCATCCGCACCCGCCGCACCATAGAGAGTGTCATCCCCGAGCCCGCCGCTTATAACGTTAGCCATCGCGTTACCAGAGAGCTGGTCATTTTGATCCGATCCATAAACGCCCTCGATGTTTGTCATCGATGAGGTATCACCTCCAACAATGAAACTCTCGCTGGCCATATCGAGGATAACGCCACTGCCTGTAACAAGTTCAAATGTAACAAAATCATTATCTGCGCCACCATCAACGGTATCTGAGCCTGACGTATAACGAATTAGGTCCTCGCCCTCTCCGCCGAAGATAATGTCATCACCGTCACCGCCTTCAATAGTGTCATCACCAAGACCGCCGAAGATCGTATCGTTTCCGTCGCCACCATAGATCGTATCATTCCCTGCCTCACCATAGATGAGGTCGTTACCCGAACCTGGGTTTTCGGGAGTAGCGTTACTACCACCACTTATGGTGTCATTGCCGTCGCCCCCTCTCAGGGTATCATCCCCAGCGCCGCCTGATAACGTGTCATCGCCTGCATTCGCAAATATGAGGTCGTGACCACTATTCCCGATCAGGGTCTCACCGACCGAATTATCGGTGCCCAAGATGAACGTATTATCGCTCGTATTCGCCGTGAACATATCCGAAACAATGAATTCGGTCAGAGACCCGTCACCCGTCGCGTCAACACTAATCAAATCGATGGGATCAACATCATGGTCCACAACTTTCACAGAATGTTGATTCTCGGCCAGCCCAGGATCACCCTGCGAAGTATAATTGAGTGTCAGATCACCCGTCACAGAATCAATAGCCGCGGCAATCATGGTGAAGATATGCGGAATTATGAGCTTATCTGTTTGGAATTGAAGAGGCTGCAAGGAATTTGCGACCGTGAGTTTTTGAGCTGTTAAGCCGATCGCATTCTGCCATGTTGAATGAGCACTGCTTTCTGCAGTCTGTGCATCCGTCTTAGCAGCCATTTTCTGACTTAAAGTCGAGGCAGCAGAATTTGCATTATTTTGGGCGGTCGTCAGTGCACTCTGGGCTGCATTGTTGTCAGACACCGCCTGGTTATATTCTTGTGTCGCCGTCTCCAGCCCAGTCGTTGCAAAGGCTACGTCTGCACTTGAACCACCCGAGGATGCACTTGCTGCGAAGTTACGGAGCACGGCGTTGTAGGCGCCCGCGCCACCGGATGAAGTATTCGTCCATGACTGATCCGATCCAGATGTACCGTGCACACCATTACTGACGTAGGCGATTTCACCAGAACCATGGGAACGGAGTGTCCACTGGTAACCCGAACGTGAACCGGTTACCCCTATTGTGTTCGGACCTAATGACGTAATTTCATCCGTATCTCCATAACCCCCAATCGGCGTCATACCCCGAATATCAACAACTCCTGTCGTCAGACTATTCGCGGCAGTCGTTATGCCATACGGCGCACCGGGCGTATCAGCTGAACTGTTACCGCCAACAAAGTTTATAAGTTGTGGATCAGTTGGAGATGCTATCGAGTCGTATCCGGTTACGAAGACTTTACCGCCACCATGAACATAGGACTCCAAATTTGAGAACATTGTGGAATTGGTATGGGTGTTTCCATACTGGTCTCCAGACGCCTGCCAGTAAACAGCCCCATATTCTGACAAATCACCCGTTAATGCTGGTGTATTACCACTCGAGAAATTATTAAGAACCCTAGTGACCTGATAACCCTCGCCTTCCAGGACATCGGCGATAGCGCCACTGGCACCCGAATCTGATACAAAGAGTATCTTATTTGATCCGCCTGCGTTTGCGGCATTGTCGTATGCAACCTGCGCGTCGCTCTTCGCTTGGGTTTTCTGCGTTAAGGTGCCTGCCGCTGATGTAGCCATAGACTGAGCTAAACTCAGATTAGATTGCGCCGTTTCGTTTTCCTGCCAAGCCGCATTGTACGCCGTTATCGCATCTGATAGTTCAGTGATCTTCGTCGCATGATCCCCATGTTTTTGATTTTCTTCCAAGATAGCGTTTTGCCAGTCGGTATGGGCAGCCTGGTAGTTCTGAACCGCATTACCACCGACAGAAATCTGATCATCACCAAATGACGCAATGAATGTATCGTCACCAAGCCCACCCTCAAGCAAATCATCACCGTCGGCGACAGATGACCAATCGCCACCTGGAACAAACTCCCAGTCTCCAGAACCCTGAGCCGTCTCTGTCAACTGGCTATAACCACCACCAGACAGAATATCATTGCCCGCGCCTCCATCTATTAAATCAGCACCCGCCGAACCAAATAACCAGTCATTGCCCGCGGCACCATTGATAGCATCTCCGCCATCACCACCGATGATGCGGTTAGACATTTCATCGCCAAGAATGTTATCCGCTTGGGCTGTCCCCACCACATTTTCAACATCAGAAATCGAAATCTGATCGGTCCCGACAGTCGCAGTGTTATTCGATAAATCCAGTACTACGTTATTCGCGGGCACGAGATCGAAGGACACTTCGTCGTTTCCGGCATCGCCGTCAATGATATCGGCCCCACCGACATACTTAATAGTGTCATCCCCGTCTCCGGCATCAACCGTATCAACACCATCGCCACCAATGAGAACATCGTCTCCTAAGCCGCCGTCGATTGCGTCGTTTCCGCCACCGCCTTCCAAGTAGTCATCCCCATCACTGCCCGTGAGGCTATCGTTAAATTCAGAGCCCATGATACGCTCAATATCAATTAGCGTATCCGTATCACCATACCCGTCCACAACAGAATTGTTCGCAAGCGTGACTGTAATGCCCGCTGTGTCGCCAGAATAATCCGCAGTATCTTGGCCTGAACCACCATCAAGCGTGTCGTTACCCGCACCACCACTCAGGAGATCATCACCGTCACGCCCATCAAGGACATTCACTTCATTATCACCGGAGATAATATCGTCGAATTCAGAACCACGAACATTTTCAATATTCGAAATCGTATCAGAGCCGCCATATCCATCGACTGTTACAGTGCCAGCCGAGAGGTCAGCTTCTACACCTTCAGGAGCGCGGTCCATTCTTAATTGATCAACGCCATCGCCACCATCGATGATATCGTCACCACCCTTGCCTCTGAAAACGTTATCAGCAGCATCACCGGTGATTTGATCCGCATACTGAGATCCCGAAACTCGCTCGACATCTATCAGTGTATCCGTATCGCCGTATCCATCAGTCGCCGTACCATTGGCAAGATCGACAGTCACTCCCGCCGGGTCGCTGCCATAAACCGCATAATCTTTGCCTGCACCGCCATCGAGGGTGTCGTCGCCTGCGCCACCACGAAGATCATCGTATCCGTCGTTACCCATGAGCAAGTCACCATCTTCGCCGCCTTTGAGGCTGTCGTCACCATCACCGCCTTCAATCGTCACCGGGGTGTTGCCCACAACTCTAATTTCGTCCCCAGCTGTCGAACCCGTCAGCACCAGATCTGTCGTATCCGTATCAGTGGCCGATAATACGCCAGAAACATTCAATTCATTGCCGCTTACTGAAACATCCTCGATTACCGAACCACCAACATTACCCATAATGACAGGAACATCATTCGTACCCGTAATCGTAATCACTGCCGTCTGCGACAAACTGGCGCCGCTATTATCGATCACATCGTAGGCGTACGTAATATCCAGATCCTGGCCAACCCCAAGATGCTTATAGACTGACGGATCGACACTGATTGTGTTGTCAGTGTTTACGGTTACGCCTGTCACATCACCCGAAACCAATGTCAGACCGGTAGTAGTTAAGGTATCACTTGCATCCGCATCCGTTGCTCCAGCAAGAAGATCAATCGTGAATATCGAGGTAGCATCCGTGCTCGAACCCGTGACCACACCCGATACCGCCGGCACATCATTCGTACCCAAAATTGTAATTGTAATTTCTTCTGTCGTGCCGTCCGCTGTTCTGACGGTCATTGTATCCGCAGCGCTCTCTCCAGCATTCAACGACTGAACGGCGGCCAAGGTATTATCAACCGTATACGTCCACGCTCCCGTCGCATCGATTGTCACAGAGCCATAGTTGCCGGAAACCGTCTCAGCCTGGAAAGTCGACTCGTCGGCATCAATGTCGGTCACTATCAATGCGCCCGAGACACTGGTTCCATCTTCAGCAACCGCACCAACAATATCACCCGTGATCGTCGGCACATCATTCGTGCCCGTAATTGTCACGGTCGCAATTTGCTCAACGGAGTCCGTCTTGGTAGTCGCCTCTACCGAGGACCATATAAAGTTATCGATTCCCCAGGTTTCGTCATTTGGGTCCTGGTCCACGGTAGCGCTTAAGGCTAAATCATAGCCCGACACGTCATCCGGCGCTGCAATGGATACCTCATAAAGCTGATCATACCAATGCGGTTTGTCCGCCCGACCGGTAAGATCACCAAACGTGGATGGTGTGATAGAATAACTGTAGCCTGCCAGGGCACCGCTACCATCACCGCTCCAAACCGAAGTTTTCTCATCATTTCCACCAAGGTAGACTGAAAACAGCTGAGAGCCATTGATCTTGGCAATGAAATTCTCATTGTGATCCCATGAGTCAATCTCAATGAGGTCAAATTCGACTGTTCCATCGCCATTGATAGTCCGCGTTATCTCTTGGCTTCTATTGAAGCCAGCTAAGAAGTTACCGAGGTTGGTTTCAGACCAAATGCTCGCTCCCGAACCACCAGACCAACCGCCAATGTCATTTTCATAATCTTCTTGAGCATGAATAACCGTTTGCGTGATGGTTTCAGCTGAGTCGGAAACAGTATAGCTGTAACTAACCTCCTCCGTGTCACCTTCTCCGAGAGAGACGTATGCAGCAGGATCAACACTCAACATATTTTCACCAATGGTAATGCCTGCATCTGATCCGGAAGCAGTTGTCAGCATCACATCAGAAACCGTCAGCGTATCATTTGCATCTGCATCAATAGTGCCAGCGAGAAGATCAACCGTGAAAATTGCGTTAGTCTGGTCAGCCGATCCTGTCACGGCATTCAATACAACAGGGACATCATCCGTGCCCGTGATCGTGATCGTGATTGTTTCCGTCGTATTATCGGCTGATCTGACGACTAGCGTGTCGGTTTCTGTGATACCCGCATCCAGCCCTTGAACCGCGGTCAGCGTATTATCGACGGCGTACGACCATGCGCCCGTAGGATCAATCGTTAGAGAGCCATAAACCCCAACAATCGTCTCTGCATGGAATTCAGCCTCACCGGCATCACCATCCGCAATGGACAAGGACCCAGAGACACTTTGTGTATCATCTTCGGTAACGGAAGCCGTTACATCGCCAGTGATCACTGGCACATCGTTTGTCCCGGTGATGGTTATAGTCGCCGTCTGAGCGGTTCCGTCGGCACTGCTCTGAATAATAGATGCATCTCCATCAATCTGAACTTGGTTGACTGTTGTTGGATCCATCTTCCATAGGCCTGACGCGAAATCAGGAGAGGCGTTATGCATGTTCTCCTGGATTTCCTGTTGGCTGCGAGCTTCCGACCAAATCCGCACGTCTCCAATGGAACCGAGCCAGTTTGTATCTCCTGAATTATGCCCAATCCCCATGCCCACGCCGTTTTGTACATGGGTTGAGTTCGCACCGGACCCAACAAGTTCGCCGTTCACATAAAGGCTAACTGCTACGCCATCGACACTTGCCGCGACATGCGTCCAGGCACCGATCGGCACCGATCCACCAATCGCACCTTCATGAAACTCAAGTTGTCCTGAACCCGTTATGCCAAAGTATGGAGCATCATTTCCAAACTCGAGAATCGTATTATAGCCATTCCCGCTATTATAGTTATTGCCGTCATATTTTACCCAAGCCTCAAGCGTAAATGCCGCTTGTCCAGCCAAAGTAAGATCAGGGACATATCCTTTCCCAACACCATTCGTCTCGAGGGAATGAGACCTTACCTCATCAACCGTATAACTATAGGTGATAACTTCGGTTTGACCGGCGCCAAGTCGCGCATACGCTGACGGGTCGACACTAAGCGTGTAATCACTGTTAATCGTGACACCTTCATCATCACCAGATGTGCGTGTGAGATCGATAACAGTCAGGGCTTCACCTTCTGCTTCATAAGCTCCATCCAGTAGATCAACCGTAAATACCGTGTCTGTCTCATCGGCAGTGCCGACGACCGCTCCTGAAACGAGCGGAATATTATTCGTGCCCGTAATCGAGATCGTCGCCGTCTGAGGTATGTTGCCACCGTTACCATCGATGACATCATATGTGCACGTGATGTTCAGGGCCTGTGCGTCATTCAGATACTGGTAGGCAGAAGGATCAACACTCAGTGTATTGTCTGTATTCACCGTAATACCGGAAACATCACCACCCGAAAGCGTCAAACCTGAAACACTCAGCATGTCACTCGCATCCGCATCCATCGCTCCAGCGAGGAGATCGATCGTAAATGTCGAGGCAGTATCCGTACTCGAACCCGTGACCACACCCGACACTGTCGGCACATCATTCGTGCCAGAAATGGTAATTGTAATGGCTTCCGTCGTGCCGTCCGCAGTTCTGACGGTCACTGTATCCGTAGTGCTCTCACCGGCTCCCAGTGACTGAATGGCGGCCAAGGTATTATCAATCGTATACGTCCACGCTCCCGCCGCATCGATCGTCACAGAGCCATAGTTGCCGGAAACCGTCTCAGCTTGGAA
>DFRF01000050.1 GCA_002378125.1 Rhodospirillaceae bacterium UBA3470
AGCCGCATGTATCCAGTGGCCGGGGCTCCGAGCCGCACGGTATTCGCGGTGGGTGACGAGAAGCAATCGATCTATTCCTTCCAGGGCGCCGACCCGGCCCGTTTCGGGATCATGGGTGAGCAGTTCGCCGAGCTGGTTACCGCCGCGAAACAGAACTGGCGCCCTGTCGAGATGGCTCAATCATGGCGGTCGACACCGACCATCCTCAATGCCGTTGACCATGTCTTTAAAACACCAGATGCCGCGGACGGCCTGACCTGGACGGATCACGCCATCCACCATCTGACCGCCCGCCAGGGCCAGGCCGGACGCGTTGAACTCTGGCCAATGTTGCGCGCCACTGAAGCCCACGAGCCTGATCCTTGGGACGCACCGTTGGATCAAATTTCCGGCGACGACCCAAGAATTCGCCTCGCTGATACGATCGCCGATACGGTCTGGGACTGGATGGATCGTGGAGAGGCTCTCGAATCCCAGGGGCGCCCGGTGGTCGCCGGCGACATCATGATCCTGGTCCGAACACGCGGCGCCTTTGCCGACGAGATGGTCCGCGCCCTGAAGGACAGGGGCGTCCCCGTGGCTGGCAGCGACCGGATGATTCTGACCAAGCACCTGGCCGTGATGGATCTCATCGCACTTGGCCGGTTCGCCTTGTTGCCCGATGACGACCTGAACACAGCGACGGTGCTCAAGGGGCCATTCATCGGTCTATCGGAGGATCAGCTGTTCGACCTAGCCCATGAGCGAACCGGGACCTTGTGGCGCGAACTCACCCGTTGGAGCGACACGGACCTTGTCTATGGACCGGCCCTGGAGAAGCTTCGCCATGTCCTGGCTATTGCCGACTACATGCCACCGTTTGAATTCTTCAACGCCGAACTTTCCGGCGGCGGTCGGCGCGCTATGTTAGCTCGCATGGGCCCTGAGGCGGCCGATCCCGTCGACGAATTCATGGCCTTAGCCTTAGATTTCGAACGCGACCATGTGCCGTCACTGGAAGGGTTCCTTCACTGGATTGAAACTGGCCAGACGGAGGTCAAACGCGACCTGGAACAGGCCGGCAGCGCCGTCCGCGTGATGACCGTCCATGGTGCAAAAGGCCTTCAAGCGCCCATCGTGTTCCTTACGGACAACGGGCGCCTGCCGGCACGGCAACTCCAGGATCGCCTCCGGTGGACAACGACTGACGAAGGCGAAGACGTGATCTTGTGGCCCGCGTTTCAGGACAATGAGGTCGCAATCACGGAGGCGGCAGCCGAAAAACATCGCCTGGAAATGGAACGCGAGTACCGGAGACTCCTATATGTCGGCATGACCCGCGCCGAAGACCGGCTGTACATGACCGGATGGTGCGGCAAACGGGATCCCGACGAGATGTGTTGGCATGCGTTGGTGGAGGCAGGACTACGCCGGGCGCCAGGCATGACCGAGTTTGACATGCCCGACGGTCGCGGCTTGCGTCTCGACAACCCGCAAACTGTCCCGCCCTCCGAAGGTGAGGCCGTCCTGCCCCTGAGCGTCGGCGTGACCGACCTTCCCACCTGGGCGCACCGCCACGCCCCCGAGGAACCGACACCGCCGCGCCCCCTGAGACCCTCGCGCACTGAAGGCGAACCCACTGTTGCTTCCCCCCTCAGCGATGACAGCGACCGGTTCAAACGGGGCCGCATCTTGCATGCATTGCTGCAAACCCTGCCCGACCTTCCCCCCGACTCGCGCCCAACAGCCATAGCTGCCTACCTGGCCGAATCGGCGCATGATCTGTCCGCCGCCCAGCAATCGGAAATTGGCGGAGAGGTGTTAGCGATCCTGAACCATCCAGATTTCGCGCACCTGTTCGGACCGGGCAGTCGAGCCGAGGTGCCCATAGTTGGTGACGTGGGAACGTTCGAGCCTTGCGTCATATCCGGCCAAATAGATCGCCTCCTAGTGACGGACACCACGGTGACCATCGTTGATTTCAAGACGAATCGACCGCCGCCAAAAGAGGAAACGGGCGTTGCTGAGGTCTATCTGCGCCAGATGGCGGCGTACCGGGCGGCGCTCCGGCAGATTTATCCAGATCACGAAATCCTAACGGTTCTGCTGTGGACGGACGGGCTCCAACTCATGCGTCTAAGTGACGCGATGCTTGATCCCCACGCACCTTGACGCCATGCGACGGCGTGCATAGATTTCAGGTATAAAATTTTACAGAGTAGCCTCGCCGCAACCCTATGATCAGGAAACGATGTGATGCCCAAGCAAGTCAACGACAACTCCTTTGACACCGATGTATTGAATGCCGAAGGCCCTGTATTAGTCGATTTTTGGGCAGAATGGTGCGGCCCGTGCAAACAAATTGCCCCGGCCCTGGATGAATTGGACGCCGAAATGGGCGATCAGGTCACCGTCGCCAAGATCAACATCGACGACAACCCCATGACACCGTCCAAATACGGCGTGCGCGGCATTCCGACGCTAATCTTGTTCAAGGACGGTGAGGTCGCGGCCACCAAGGTCGGTGCCATTCCACCGACTGCGTTGAAAAGCTGGGTTTCCGAAAACCTCTAGCGGTTTTTGTTTCTCGACAGATCGTATCTTCACGGCGCCTCAAAACCACCGGCCGCTTCCGCGTTGCTCGCCAAGACCGTTCCGGCCAAATAGAGCGATCCACAGATCAGGACCCTTATGGGCCCATCGCCAAGGGCTCGGATCTCTGCCAACGCCGCTGTAACGTCGGCAGTCGCGTGAGCATCCAGGCCCGCGCGCCGGGCTGCGTCTGCCACATTCGTCGCACTCAGGCTGTTCTTCTCACCGGGAATGACGACACCCCAGAAGGAAGAAGCGACCGCGCCCAGGGGCAACAAAAAATCCAGCGCATCCTTGGAATTCATCATGCCGCCAATGATATGCAAGGGACGGTCCGTCCAGGCCGCCCGCGCATGTTCCGCGAGCATAGCGCCGGCAGCTGGATTGTGGCCACCGTCCAACCACAGCTCACTGCCGTCGGACAACATGGCCGCCAGAGGCCCATCGGTTAGGCGCTGCAGTCGGGCGGGCCACTCCGTCGTAGTCAATCCACGGGCGACGGTCGGATCGTCTAGGCGGACCGACGGGAACCGTTCAAATGCGGCCAGGGCCGTGCCGGCGTTTCCGATCTGGTGTTTGCCGGTAAGGTTCGGCAACGGCAGTACGTGCCGTCCCGTGGCGCCTTCAAACACCAGTTGTCCTTCTTCATCACGAACCTTCCAATCACTGCCCTCGCCGTAAACCGGCGCGCGCAGTTCCTCGGCCCGGGCCCGGATCGCCGCGTCCGCTTCCCGTTTCTGCGCGGCCAGGACCAAAGGCACGCCGGGCTTGATAATTCCCGCCTTTTCCCAGGCAATACCCGCGAGTTCATCACCCAGAAACTGACGGTGATCCATGGAAATCGGGGTGATGATTGTGGTCTTCGGTTTCTTGATGACGTTGGTGGCGTCCAAACGGCCGCCAAGGCCTGCCTCGAGAAGCAATACGTCTGCCGGATTCCGGGCGAAGGCCAGATAGGCCGCCGCCGTGGTAATCTCGAAGAAGGTGATCGGCTCACCACCATTTGCCGCCTCGCATTCCTCCAAATGCACGGCAAGGTCGTGTTCTGAAATCAGCTTGCCGTTGAGGCGGATACGCTCGTGGAAGCGGACCAGGTGGGGAGACGTATAAACATGCACCCTATTCCCCGCGGCCTCGAGCATGGCACGCAGGTAAGCCAACACAGATCCCTTGCCGTTGGTGCCAGCCACATGAATGGTCGGCGGTAGATAGTCCTCAGGATGATCCAAATTCTCCAACAAGCGCTCTACGCGCCCGAGAGACAGGTCGATTAATTTAGGGTGAAGGCCGGTCAGCCGGTCGAGGATGACGTCACTCCGGGAACAATCGGCGGTCACGAGGGCGGCTCGCCGTCGTTCAAAGCGGCTTCGCCGGTGCTGGACGCGGCCAAGCCAGCCATGGCGACCCCGTCATCTGGCAGCGTTTCCGCTTCGCCGATAGCTACCGGATTCATGAGCATGTCGGCAATACGCACCAGGGTATCGCGTAGTTCATGGCGATGTACCACCATGTCCACCATGCCGTGCTCCAACAGATATTCGGCGCGCTGAAACCCTTCGGGTAGGGTTTCGCGAATTGTCTGTTCGATCACGCGTTGGCCAGCGAACCCAATCATAGCGCCAGGTTCCGCGATGGCAATATCACCCAACATGGCAAAGGACGCCGACACGCCGCCCGTGGTAGGGTCCGTGAGAACGACGATGTAGGGAAGCCTCGCGTCGCGTACTTCTTCGACAGCGATGGTAGATCGCGCCAGCTGCATAAGGGAATGGATGCCTTCCTGCATACGTGCGCCGCCGGATGACGAGAAGACGATGAACGGGACGTTTTCCTCAACCGCCCTGCGCGCCCCCGTCAAAAGCCCATCGCCGACGGCGATACCCATGGAGCCACCCATGAAGGCGAAATCTAGCACAGCGATGACCGCGCGCTGGCCGCCAAGGACGCCCACCGCCACGGTCAGAGCGTCGAACGTATCGTTCTTGGCCCGGGCGTCCTTGAGCCTATCGGTATACCGCTTGAGGTCCTTGAACTTCAGCGGGTCCACCAAGGCATCGGGCAACACCATGGTCTCGTATTCACCATCATTGAATATGGACTTAAACCGCCGATGCGCGCCGATCCGCATATGGTGGCCACAGTGCTGGCATACGTGGGCGTTCTTCTCCAACTCGCGGTGAAAAATCATCTGACTGCAGGCGGGGCACTTGTGCCACAAGTTATCTCGGACGTCTCTCTTCTCAACCCCCACAAGCTGGCGCAATTTTGGCCGGATGACGTTTTTTAGCCAGTTCATGTACCTGCGCTCCGCACCCCCTTGGCCAGTTCGCTGACCAAGCTGAGGACCTTGTCAGCCGTGCCAGCCGCCGGTTTATCATTAGCATCCAGGTTTTCGGCAATGATGTTGACTAGGGCCGAGCCCACCACCGCTGCGTCCGCGATCCCGGCGATCTCGGCGGCTTGTTCCGGCGTCTTAATACCAAATCCAACAGCAACGGGCAGATTGGTCACGTTACGTATGCGCGCCACATGACCGGAAACGGCTTCGGTGTTGGCCGAGCGGGTTCCGGTGATCCCGGTGATCGAGACGAAATAAACGAAGCCCGAGGCATTCTGAAGGACCCGGGGCAAACGCTCGTCCGTCGTCGTCGGTGCGGTGAGATAGATGAAATTCATACCGGCTGCGGTTGTGGGCAAACAGAATTCACCCTCTTCCTCCGGGGGCAGGTCGACAACGATGAACCCATCCACCCCTGCGCCCTTAGCGTCTTCCAGGAACTTATCGACACCGTAGATATAGAAAGGATTGTAGTAGCCCATGAAGATGATGGGCGTGTCGTTATCCTCCTCACGGAAGGCGCGCACGGCATCAAGGGTTTTCGAAAGGGTCATGCCCGCCTTCAGGGCGCGCAGAGAACTGGCCTGGATGGCGGGGCCATCTGCCATCGGATCGCTGAAGGGCACGCCGACCTCGATGAGGTCGGCGCCAGCAGCGGGCAAACCCTTGAAAATTTCCAGCGCCGTGTCGGGGTCTGGGTCGCCGGCTGTGAGAAACGTCACCAAACCGCTGCGACCTTCTTCCCGCAACGCCTGGAAACGCCGTCCAATTCGCGTTTCCGGCTGGCTCATTCTTCGTTAACTCCCACACCCAGATGCCGAGCGACTGTGAAAATATCCTTGTCGCCGCGCCCACACATATTCATGACCATGATATGGTCATTGGACAGGTCCGGGGCGATCTTTGCCACATGGGCCAGGGCATGGCTGGGCTCCAGCGCCGGGATGATACCTTCCATGCGCGTGCACATCTGAAAGGCCTCCAAGGCCTCTTCGTCGGTCACCGAGACGTATTCGGCTCGGCCCGTGTCACGGAGCCACGAGTGCTCTGGCCCGATGCCCGGATAATCCAGGCCCGCGGAAATAGAATGTCCATCCAGAATTTGTCCATCCTCGGTCTGAAGTAGATAGGTCCGATTGCCGTGCAACACACCGGGGCGTCCACCCGTGAGCGAGGCGCAGTGCTGACCGGTTTCAACTCCTTGGCCAGCAGCCTCAACGCCAATAATCCTTACGTCCTCATCATCCAGGAAAGGATGGAACAGGCCAATGGCGTTCGACCCCCCGCCGAGGCAGGCCACCAAGGAATCAGGAAGTCGACCTTCGGCTTCCTGAATTTGATTGCGCACCTCGTTCCCTATAATGCATTGGAAGTCCCGGACCATACTGGGATAGGGATGCGGGCCAGCGGCCGTGCCGATAATGTAAAAGGTGTCTTCCACGTTAGAGACCCAATCACGAAGCGCCTCGTTCATGGCGTCCTTCAAAGTACCAGTGCCAGATGTAACCGGTCGTACTTCGGCGCCCAAGAGTTTCATGCGAAACACATTTGGAGCTTGACGCTCCACATCGGTTTCACCCATGTAAACAATGCACGGCAGCCCAAAAAGGGCACAGACCGTGGCCGCCGCTACGCCATGTTGACCGGCGCCGGTTTCCGCAATTATGCGGCGCTTGCCCATACGACGGGCCAGTAGAATCTGACCGATGGTGTTGTTGATCTTGTGCGCGCCAGTGTGGTTCAGCTCGTCACGCTTAAAGTAGATTTTCGCTCCACCCAGGTGCTCGGTCAGACGAGTCGCCAGGTACAGTGGGCTGGGACGCCCGACATAATGCTTCATGTAATGGTTGAATTCGGCCCAGAAGTCGTCGTCGTCCTTCGCTTCATTCCAGGCTTTATCTACCACCAAAATAAGGGGCATCAGGGTCTCGGCGACGTAGCGCCCACCATAAATCCCAAAGTGGCCGTCCTCGTCCACGCCGGCCTTGTAGGTATTCAATTTGTTCATATCTAGCATCCTTTAGAAGGAAACTAGTTAGGCGCGATCAAGCCTGGAAAAGCAAGAAATTTTGCCCATTGATGGCTGCATTTGGGTATCGCCAGGACAGGCCGAGTTTGCCAGTCTTGAGCTCACCAGAACGGATCAATGATGACGATTTAATAGGTTTCCGACCGCCCAATGATATTGTCGGAGGAAAGATCCAAGGATACGCGGCAGCGCCGAGCGGCTACACCCAGGACGCGTGTCACTTTCAACAACCCAACGCCGAGAATTTCCAGCTAAAGAAATTCAACCCGTAACATGAATATGCGGCGATTAACGCCTACCGCCTGTGGGCTTTCTTCTTTTTCTTGCCCTTCGGTTCCCACCTCGCCTTCTTCGCCACACCGGGCTTGGTGAGACCGAGTTCCGTGGCCTCAAGTCGGCGGATTTCATCGCGCAGGCGCGCAGCTTCCTCAAATTCTAGGTCAGCGGCGGCGGTTTTCATCCTGTCGGTGAGATCGCCGATCACCGCTTGGATATTATGGCCAACCAGTTCCGTCTCACCGGCAACGCCTGTGTCCACGGTGACATAGTCGCCCTCGTAAACGCTGTTGATCACGTCGGCGATGCCTTTCTTGACACTTTGCGGCGTGATGTCGTTGACCTCGTTGTAGGCCTTTTGTTTGGCCCGGCGGCGGTTGGTCTCGCCGATGGCGTAGCTCAAGCTTTCCGTCATCTTGTCAGCATACAGGATGACGCGGCCGTCCACATTCCGCGCAGCGCGGCCTATAGTCTGGACGAGACTGGTCTTGGAACGCAGAAAGCCTTCCTTGTCCGCATCCAGAATAGCGACAAGGCCGCACTCGGGGATGTCCAGGCCTTCGCGCAGCAGGTTGATGCCAACTAGGACGTCAAATGCCCCCAGGCGCAAATCGCGTATGATTTCGATCCGCTCCAGCGTTTCGATATCCGAATGCATGTAACGGATCCGGACGCCATGTTCGTGGAGATATTCCGTCAAATCCTCCGCCATGCGCTTCGTCAGCGTGGTCACCAGCGTGCGCATGCCCTTTGCGGCCACGTCGCGAACCTCCCCAAGAAGGTCATCCACCTGGGTTTCCACGGGCCGGATAATGCATTCGGGATCGATTAGGCCGGTAGGCCGCACCACCTGCTCGACGAAGGCACCGCCCGTTCGCTCCAACTCCCACGGCCCCGGGGTCGCAGAAACATAGACTGTATCTGGCCGCATGTTTTCCCATTCCTCGAACTTAAGCGGCCGGTTGTCGACGCAACTGGGCAGGCGAAAGCCATATTCGGCCAGTGTCGTTTTGCGGTTGAAGTCGCCACGCGACATCCCGCCGATCTGGGGAATGGTCACGTGGCTCTCATCCACCATGAGCATAGCGTTCTCGGGCAGATACTCGAACAAGGTGGGCGGCGGCTCGCCGGGCGCACGGCCCGTGAGGTAACGCGAATAGTTCTCGATGCCGGCACAATGCCCCGTTGTTTCCAGCATCTCGAGATCGAAGGTGGTCCGCTCGTGCACACGCTGCGCTTCTAGGAGCTTGCCTTCGGCCTCCAGTTCCTTAATTCGCGTCTTAAGCTCAGTGCGAATGCCCGGAATTGCCTGAAGGAGCGTGGGCCGAGGCGTCACATAGTGGGAGTTCGGATAGATTGTGATCTCTTCCAGATCGCCTATCTTCTCGCCAGTGAGTGGATCGATCTCCCAGATATTCTCCAACTCCTCACCGAATAAACTGATGCGCCAGGCGCGGTCCTCCAGGTGGGAAGGGAAGATTTCCACTATGTCACCGCGGACACGAAAGGCGCCACGGTAGAAATTCTGGTCATTGCGCTGGTATTGCAACGCCACCAATTTCTGCTTGAGTTCTCGCTCATCGACCCTGTCCTCTTTGGACAGACGGATGATCATCTCCGAATAGGTTTCAACGGCGCCGATGCCGTAGATGCAGCT
Organism: Rhodospirillaceae bacterium UBA3470; assembly: GCA_002378125.1. GTDB lineage: Bacteria > Pseudomonadota > Alphaproteobacteria > Rhodospirillales > Casp-alpha2 > UBA3470. Next base: position 8,872 of record DFRF01000050.1, read on the forward strand.
CACGGACGCCACGATGATCACATCGGAACGCTCCATCAACGCCCGCGTCGCCGCATGACGCATGCGGTCAATCTGTTCGTTCACGGAAGCATCTTTTTCGATGTAGGTGTCGGAACGTGGGACATAGGCTTCCGGCTGGTAATAATCGTAATAAGAGACGAAATACTCTACGGCGTTATAAGGAAAGAATTCTTTCATCTCGCCATAGAGCTGGGCTGCTAGCGTCTTATTAGGCGCCAAGACCAAGGTGGGCCGTTGAATATTCTGGATCACGTGCGCCATGGTGAAAGTCTTGCCGGACCCGGTCACCCCCAATAAAACCTGATCGGTTTCGCCGGCCCGGATGGCTCTGGTCAGGTCTTCGATAGCTTGCGGCTGATCGCCCGCGGGTTTGAACGGACTGGCCAGCTTGAACGTCCTTTCGTCTTCCACCGGCAAGCGTTTCGACGGCATGAATAAAGGAAGGTCCTCGCTGGCGTTTGCTGTTTCCATGGTCGCTATATAAGTCCGTCACCCGATGTTTGGCGAGTCCTTGATGTAAGCAAAAGTCCGTTCATGCCCATATGCGAATGGTTAACGGCTCGAAGGCAAAGGATCAACACCATGGCGGACGTCAGAAAGGCCATGACCATCGGCTCCAATCACGTTGCCCTCGAGGTGGAAAATTTTGATGAAGTTGCTGAACTCCTTAGCACGTTCCTACATTGCGAACTCCGCATTGAATTCGAGAAGATGGCCTTAATTGATCTGAGCGACCAATTCATCGCTCTTCAATTAGGTGGCCCATGGCATGGGCACTGATCACCAGACAAAGAACTAACAGACAACGACATGCCGCCTGATTGAGCCGAGCCGCGTTACATGTCATAAGAAAGGGCATGTTCAGACTACTTAAGTCGAACTGGGGTTTGGTGTGTGCGAACTTCGTGGCCGCGGCGTTCTTGGCCGAATGGGCCTTACGTCTATTGGCGCCGCAGCCGCTTATCCACACGCTGGTTCGACATGACCCCTTGCTCGGCGCGCGCGGCGTCCCCTTCGGACAGGTCTCAATTGTCCGGCCAGACGGCGGACGGCACACCGTCCGTCTGAACGCCATGGGATTCCGGATGCGCGAGGAGCTGAGTCGGTCGAACGATCGACATCGCATCTTAGTTTACGGCGGTGGCGCGATATTTTCCGCGCACCTTCCCATTCAGCAAACGGTATTCGGATTACTGAAAAACGCCATCGAGGCCAAAACCCCAAGATTCCAATTGGTGAACGCCGCTATTTCCGGTCACAGCATACAAAGTACGCGATTGCTGATGATGGAGCAGATCCCGGTTTTGCAACCGCGGGCGCTCGTCTATGTTTTCGACGCCGGAACCTTTGCCCGGGCGCTCGTATCAAGCGACCGATCCGCTGTCGGCGAACTACGGTTCGACAAGAACGGCCATCCAGTCCTCGTCGATCCGTCACGGTCCCCGCAGTTTGAATATCGTGAACGGGTTAAGGAGAGCTTGGATTGGTTGCATCGCCATTCCCAGCTGATGACCCTGATTATCGCCCGTGCTCGCCAGCTCATTGATTGGGCGCGAGCGCTGCTTGACGAAGATACGGCTGAAATTCGGCTCGCGGAGTTGCCGCGAATGGCAGGCGAAAGCGCCGACATTAAGGAAACTATGTACCTCTCGGAATTGCATTTCCTGCGTATGGCTAGGATCGCCAATGCGTCTACCGTACCACTTCTTGTGGCATGGTTGCCGGCACCGCAGGAACTCGTCAACGGATCAGAAAATTCATCGATTTCTGAGATCCTTCAATCCTATCGGCAGATGCTCAGGCGATTGGCGAACGGACACGAGAACTTCACCTTCTGGGATTCCGTTGTCGCCGCGCGCGTGCCTCCAGACAGCAATCGACTGTTCGAGAGCCGAGGGTTCGGGGCCGGCAAGTTGAACGCAGATGGGTCACGTTGGTTCGCAAACTTGGCGGCACCTGCGTTCATTGCGTTTCTGCATTCAGCAACTGACGGCACCCGCTGAAGGCGGCAACCGAACGCCTCGAAGACCAGAATCCCAGCACGCGGGTATCGATTGCCAGTTGTCCTATCGATTTGTCAGGCGTAGATTGCGCGAGCCGGTTCGTTGCCGTGCGCGCCGAGTTTTTTTGCAGTACACATTTTCATGGAACAAGCCTCATGGGATTCATTGCCGAACGCCTAAGCGCTATCAAACCCTCACCCACCATTGCCGTCAGCCAGAAAGCGCGCGACCTGGAAGCCGCCGGAGAAGATGTTATCGGTCTCGGTGCGGGTGAGCCGGATTTTGACACGCCTATCCACATCATCGAAGCGGCGAAGGCGGCCCTAGATGCGGGTATGACCCGATACACAGCGGTAAACGGCATCCCCGAGCTTCTGGACGCCATTTCGGCCAAGTTCGAGCGTGACAACCACCTTACCTACGGCCGCAACCAGATCCATGTAAGCTGCGGCGGCAAACCCGTGATCTTCAACGCCATGATGGCAACCATTAATATGGGCGACGAGGTGATCATCCCCGCGCCGTACTGGGTCAGCTATCCGGATATCGTGGTGATGTTTGGCGGGACGCCGGTAATTGTCGATTGCCCCGCGGAAGGTGGCTTCAAAATCACCCCAGGGCAATTGGAAGCGGCGATCACGCCAAACACCAAATGGTTGTTACTGAATTCACCATCCAACCCCACGGGCGGGGCCTATTCGGAAGCCGAACTGCGCGCCCTAGCCGATGTGTTGGTCAAACACCCCCACGTATGGGTGTTCACGGACGACATTTATGAGCACCTCGTTTACGACAACTTCCAGTTCAAGACCATCGCCCAAGTGGCGCCGGAGCTTTACGACCGGACGTTGACCATGAACGGAATGTCGAAGGCCTATTGCATGACCGGCTGGCGGGTCGGCTTCGCCGGCGGGCCCGAGGAAATCATCAAAATCATGACCAAGGTGCAATCTCAATCGATTACGCACACGGCCGCCGTCAGCCAGGCCGCCGCCATCGCTGCGCTGAACGGCCCCCACGACTTCATTGCAGAGAACAATGCCATGTTCAAGGGGCGTCGTGACCTGGTGGTTAGCATGCTCAATCAGGCATATGGCATTTCCTGCGCGACGCCAGAGGGCGCATTCTATGTCTATCCTTCGGTCGCGGGGACCCTGGGCAAGACGACACCGGAGGGCAAGACCATCGAGACCGACGAGGATTTCGTCACCGCGCTCTTGGAGGCGGAAGGCGTGGCTGGCGTGCACGGTGCAGCCTTTGGACTGTCGCCGCATTTTCGTATCAGCTATGCCACGGCAACGGACCTCTTGGAAGATGCCTGCTCGCGCATCCAGCGATTCTGTGCGTCCCTTCGCTAAGGCTCAATTCCCAGTGGCAAAACCATCGGGGGATCCACTCAAATCGACCCCAGCTTTTAGAAAAAGCGGTATCCACCGCAGGGAAGCTCCTTTTTCTCATAGGGCACAGGAGCCTGATCAAGTTTCTCGAGTAGCGGAATGCATAGTTTTTGGTCCCTTGCCATCCGAGAAAAACGTTACACGTGTTGGCAGAGGACTGCGGCCTACCGCTTGCAAAATACAGAGGCAATGTTCCAATCCGTCTAACCGGAGCGTCTATATAAGTTTGTACTTTTTTGGAATTTAAACCGATCTTGTAGACATAGATTATTTTGTTTTTAGAATAACCTTAGGATGAGCTTAATAGAGAATAATAATGACTGATATTTTGCGTGAACCATTAACTGGGCCTTCAGTGTGGCATGGCAAAGAATTTACCCGGGATCTTAGTTGGGTTCATGAGTTATCGGAGATCGATATTCGGGATTTGGATAGTGCACTAGCCCACGCAAAGCATAATAGGGTAAGACCGGGTGCTTTTTCCAAAGATGATTTCCCCCTGGTGACATTTGGAAACAAAATTAAATGCCTCCTCGATGAAGTCCAGGATGGGCGAGGCTTCGCAATCTTTAGGGGGCTGCCCGTTGAGCGGTACAAGCGTTCTGACCTGGAGATAATTTTTTGGGGTATTGGTGCTTATATGGGGCAAGTAATTTCCCAAAATAGCAGAGGTGATTTGATTGCCGAAGTTACTGATAAAGGCGCAAGTTATGACACTGCGGTAAATGATCGGGGATACATGTCGAGAGATAAGCTAAACCCGCATGTTGATACCTCAGATATGACAGCTTTGCTCTGTATTCGAAAGGCAGGGAGAGGGGGAATCAGTTCGCTCACTAGTTCTGCCGCCATATACAACAAAATCTTATCTAGTCGCCCTGATATGCTTGAGATTTTGTATCGGGGCTTTCACCACGATTTGCGGGGCGAAGGCCCAACTGGAAGCCTTACTGAGGTTACTCATAGTCGGATACCAGTATTTAGTTATTACCAAGGCCTACTAAGTTGTTGTTACAATGATAAGATCATGAGATCTGCTCATGAGAAAATGAACATGCCATTGACTGTTGACGAAACGGATTCTATTGATTTTTTATTAGAGATCGCCGAGTCCCCCGAATTACGTTGCGATTTTGAACTAGAGGTCGGTGATATTCAATTCATCAACAATTATGTTCTATTACACGCACGCTCAGCATTTGATAGTGATCCTGACCCGGCAGAACGGCGATGCTTGCTAAGGATGTGGATGAATTGTCGAAATCCACGCCCGTTGGCCCCAGATTTTTCCGATCGATATAATACTGGCCCACGTGGCGGTGTTTTTATCCGTGGAGCATAGAGCATACTGAATACTTAAGCCAAAAGAACCGCCCAAGCAGGTTCTAAGTAAGGGTTTTGGTGACCATCGAAAGCATGAACACATGCGGATAATATAGAGCACCGCGTCGTTACGTTGAAGGGAGTGTTTCCCCTTGGCCCAAGATTTAAAATCAACAAATGATGTTGATTGGCGATTTCCAGAAGCGATTGTTGATTGCTACTGGTTAAACGACCAAATCAGTAACCACTCTATTCGTATTTTTGATTGCACCACGTATCTGGAATATACCGACGCCCACCCGTCAAAACCGTATGATGTCTGTAGTGGTTTAGCAGCCTATGAAGCAGCGCATATACCGCAGTCGGCGTACCTCGACCTTCAAAACGACTTATCAGATGTCGATAGCCCATTCAGTTTTACACTACCGGCCTTACATCGCTTAGCCGCATGTTTCAAGAAACTTGGTGTTGGCGACCCGTACCATATTATTTTATATGCCCGTAATGGTATGCAATGGGCCTCTCGAGTTTGGTGGATGATCCATGCACTCGGCTATTCAAAGATAAGCATTCTAGACGGTGGGTTCCACACTTGGAAAAGCCATGGCTTACCAATCTCAAAAACGACGACAAAGTTTTCGCCCGCTGATTTTCAAGTTACGGAAAATCCCAAAATATTTATAGGAAAAAAACAAGTTCTAGCGGCTATCGATGACGACAAATCGGTGCTAATAAACGCGTTAACCAAGGATATTCACGTGGGCGAAAACACCCGTTATGGCCGCCCCGGACACATACCTAAAAGTATCAATATTCCGTTTCATGAACTAATAGATACGGGATCAGGTAAATTGATTTCTCCAGATGACGCTGCACGTATCTTTCGTGATAAAAACATCACACCAGAACTCAAAATCGTAAATTATTGTGGTGGCGGAATTGCTGCCACTTTGGATGCCTTTGTTCTCTATCAATTGGGGTTTGAAAATCTTGTTATTTACGATGATTCACTGAGCGAGTGGGCGATGGACCCAGACTTGCCGATGGAAACTGGTTGACAAAGAGGCAATGGCATATCCGCAGATTTTCTGTTAGACGAGCAAATACTGAAACACGTTACAAATTTTCAAAACAAATAAATCATGCCTAAAGCAATTGTTCTTCACGAATATGGCCGTTCGGATGTGTTACGTCTCCAGGCAATCACACTTAAGCGCCCAAAGGCGATGGAAATTATGGTGCGTCAAACCGCGATTGGCGTTCATTTTCATGACATTTATGTGCGGACAGGCTTGTACAAAACCTTAAACCTACCGGGCATCCCTGGGCTTGAAGCTGCTGGTATTGTGGAGGCTGTAGGTCCCGGTCCATCAATCTTTGAGACGGGCGACCGGGTCATCTATGTGACGAGCGAATACGGCGCATATGCAAGCCATCGAATTTTACCGCAGAAGCTTGCGGTCAAACTGCCAGAAGCCGTTTCCGATGCGGCCGCGGCAGCAAACTTTTCCCGGCTCTTAACGGTCCAAATGTTGATGAACAATGTCACGTCGCTAAAGCCCAGCCAAACAATTTTGGTGACGGCTGCTAGTGGCGGTGTTGGCCGGTTACTGTGCCAGCATGCAAAAGCTGTTGGTGCACGCGTCATCGGCACTGTAGGCTCGGCAGCAAAAGGAGATACTGCTAAAAGCTATGGTTGTGATTATACATTCACCTATGATCAAAGCGATTTTTTCAATTTAGTCAATGACATCACCGCTGGGAAAGGTGTCGATATCGTATACGATTCTGTGGGCGCAAAGACGTTTGATAGTTCATTATCCATATTAGCGCCACTAGGGCATCTAGTGAACTTTGGTCAGTCATCCGGGCCGGTTGAACCGCTTACGATTTCGCGATTAGCGGAAAAATCGCTTACGTTAACGCGGCCTATTTTATTTCACTATCTCGCAGACAACGACGCCTACCATATGATGGCTAAATCAGCTCTCGAAGCCCTTGAAACTGGAATGTTTATTTTGCCAGATTTGCGGTGTGTTCCTCTCAGAGATGCGGCCTTTGCGCACGATCAAATGCAATTAGGTGAGGGTGGCGGCAGCCTATACCTCAGCCCTTAAAATAGGGCATCCAAAAACACGGTTACTCGACACCCTCAAACAATCTAATGTCCCTGTCCGCGCCACCATCCAATGCTGCTAGTGCTAATTGATAGGGATCACTCTCATAGGCAGCGACAGCAGCCTCAAAGCTCTCAAACTCGATAAGAATAGTACGCTCGTCACAGCCATTTTCTTTGGCGACCACGCGGCCACCGGCAGCAAGAAACTTACCTCCAGCAGCCTCTAGTGCGGGTATCGCAAGGGCCCTGTAGGCCGTTGCTTTCTCTGGATCCGCCGTGCTGCGATGCGCACTGATCATATAACCTTTCGGCATTAGTTGCTCCTTTGTTTTCAATATCGACTATTTAAACGGTTCTCTGATCACAAACTTTATACTTAATATGCTTATCTGGGTAACGTCTTCGAGAAAATTACTCTCCAAACACTGCTGCTTGAAACATGAGTTTCCACAATCACCAAATCATCAAAGTCGAGATTGAAGCCACCTAAAAACCTCCCAAGTGGCAGAGATAGAATTCTGCCTGCTTCGTGGGACACACTTACCAGAGCTCCGCTTGAGGCCAAAGGGGTGGCGGGGCCGAAGAACAATCTAGATCCACCGTTGGAAACCCGTCGCATTGGGTAGCAAGAACCCATTGCGTATTTGATTCAATAAAAAAATGCCAGGAACCGAAGTTCCTGGCGAGTTTAGACAGGGAGGTTTCACGTCTGAGAGACGCAAGGAGTCGCCCAAGGGAGCACTCCTCTTCTTTGGACGTATGCCCAAAGAAGCGGGGATGTTGCAATGCAACATCCACTATTCAAACATAGGCATAGCAATGATCCCGCGCTAGCAATGATTCTGCAGTGCACTTATGCAGAAACTGCATAGCTAATGGTTGTTTTCTAAGCTCTGCAGCTTAAAAGTATTAAAATGGGTTGGTTTTCAACTGATTTAGCAGAAAATCCCGCAACACCGCGATTCGCATGGAATCCCTGAGCTCCTCGGGATAGACAAAATAAGCCGTAATGGAAGGCCCTCGGCATTCAGGGAGGATTTCAACCAGATTATCGGCCTCCTGGCTCATGTAGTCGGGCAGGGCGCCGATCCCTAGCCCACTCTGCACGGCGCGGAAAATGCCGTAAATATTCGACACCTGCAGGACCGGCTTACGTTTCCGGTCCCTCGATACACCCTCGGTCAGCAGCCAGTTCAAATTCTCCGTCGGCGGGCGCGCATCCTCGCCATAGACGATCAGGCGATGATCATCCAACTGGCGCACCGATGTCGGCATGCCGTAGCGCTTCAGATACTCGGGCGCGGCATAGACGTGGTAGCGCATGGTCATCAACTGGCGGCGGATCAAATCAGATTGCGTCGGCGGCGTCATGCGGATGGCCGCATCAGCCTCTCGCATGGATAAGTCAAGTTCATTGTCCGCCAATACTAGGGATACTTCGATGTCCGGATACCGTTCCACGAACGCGTTGATTCGCGATGTCAGCCACACCGTACCAAACGCAATGGTCGTATTGATTTTCAACACGCCCTGGGGCTTTTCTCGGTTTTCCGTCATTTGCGCTTCGGCCATGGCCAGCTGCGCGAACACGTCATGCGCCGTTCGGTAGAGCAGTTCCCCCTGCTCCGTCATTTTCAGGCCGCGGGCGTGACGATGAAAGAGGGCCACGTTGAGGCTTTCTTCCAGGGTCGCAATTTGCCTGCTCACCGCCGATTGGCTCAAGTTTAGGGTGTCTCCGGCGTGGGTGAAGCTTCCCGCCTCGGCGACAGCATGGAATATCCTTAGTTTGTCCCAATCCATGGCACTAAACCTTGGTTGAAGGGAATTTTACGAACCGCGTGGCCTACTCAGCGGCTTCATGGATCGATTCCTGAGCAGCCAGGAAACCTTCAGCCTCCAAAGCCGCCATGCAACCTGTGCCGGCAGCCGTGACCGCCTGCTGGTAGATTTTATCCTGCACATCGCCCGCCGCGTAGACACCTGGTACGCTGGTCGCGGTACTGTCAGGCGCAGTATGAATGTAACTTTCGTCGTCGATCTCAAGTTGGCCCTTGAAGATCTCCGTATTCGGGTCATGGCCGATGGCGATAAACACGCCATGCACGTCCAGGTCCGTGGTTTCGCCTGAATGCACATTACGAATACGCGCACCGGTGACGCCCAAAGGGTCCGAATCACCCAAAATCTCATCAAGGACACTGTTCCACTGGACTTCTATCTTCTCATTTCGGAACAGCCGCTCTTGTAGAATCTTCTCCGCTCGCAATTCATCGCGCCGATGCACCAGGATGACCTTCGAGGCAAAGTTGGTCAGGAACAGGGCCTCTTCCACCGCAGTGTTACCGCCGCCGATGACCGCCACCGGCTTTTCGCGATAAAAGAACCCATCGCAGGTAGCACAGGCGGATACGCCGAAGCCCATGAATGTCTCTTCCGTCTCCAGGCCGAGCCAACGCGCGCTAGCGCCCGTGCAGATGATCATGGTTTCACCCGTATAAACGGTGCCAGAGTCGCCCACTGCCTTGAAGGGCCTGGCGCTTAAATCTGTCGACACAATGATATCTTCGAACATTTCGGTGCCGACGCTGCGGGCTTGGGCTTCCATCTGCTCCATGAGCCAAGGCCCCTGCACCACGTCAGCGAAACCCGGGTAGTTCTCCACATCTGTCGTGATTGTCAACTGACCACCAGGCTGCAGGCCACGCACCAGAACCGGCTTCAAATTCGCCCGCGCCGCGTAAATGGCGGCCGTATACCCGGCGCTGCCGGAGCCAATTATGAGAACTCTGCTGTGATGGGACTCGGACATGCAGGTCGTTCCTTCAAATGTGTCCAGCGATCATTCCGAGAGCTAACATAGGAAGCCGCATAGCCGCGCGCAAGTGAGGGTTCGCAGGGGATAGGATAAACGGTTGGGCGGCACGATCAACTCACGGCGCCAGAACCGTGAAGACACTACGCTCTTGTTCGTCCAGCTGATTGACTAGGTTTATCTCCCATTCCAGGTATTGACGCATGTGATCCTTGTTGCCGCCGTGGCGCTCCGCAGTGAAGGCGATGAAATCAATCCGTGTCGATGTGGCCGCTGCGTCGATGACCGCGCCGCCCGCATCTTCCCAGGCGCTCATGCCACCCGCTAAAAAATGAACATCCTCATGCCCCATGCGGGAGAGATCGTGGGCCAACAGGCCAGCAGCGCCTTGATCGTCAGCGACCATAACGATTGGCACACCGGCGACAATCGACGCCTCTTGAAGGTTTGGGCGGATGACCCAGGTGGCGCCTAGAATGTGCTTCGCCTCGAAGTCGGCACTGGGGCGCAAATCAAGGATGCAAACTTTGCCCTCACTGGTCATCGTCATCAACTCGCACGCTTCAATGATCGGTAACTTAGGCGCCGGTGCGCGCGTGCCATTGCGCGCCAGGCCATCCGAACCAATGCCGCCGGCTAACACATGGACGTCCCACCCCATCTGCTTCAGCCAATGGGCCGTACAGACGGCGCGCACTTCCGTGTCGTCGCAAACCACGATCCGTGCGCCGCGCACACCTACCCAGCGGTCCGTGGCCTGCACCAACTGCCCACCCGGAGCATGCCGGCTACCTGGCAGGTGGCCACCCACATATTCATCACGGCTGCGCACATCCAACAAATAGAGCGTCCGTGTCACGTCCCCTTGCCATTCGGCGAGGGTATCATGATCCACAAAGGACAAGTCATACCGATCCGCAACGGACTTCGCTCGGACCCAGGCCTGTTCCATAGCCGGCGCCATGACGCCGGAAGGGGGAAACCGCTTGGCCCCGTACTCCAACTCCCGATCCGCAAGAGCCCAGCCCTGTGTGCCGTTCTCAAGAGCAATCACTTTGTTCTTTATACCGAAATTAATTAAAGTCTGGGCCCCGATGATCGAGCGGGTCCGCCCGGCGCAGTTGATGACCACCGTGGTCTCTGCGTTGGTGACCAGGTCATTGAACCGCAAAGGCAATTCTGCATTTGGACAAGAAATACCACCCGGTATGCTGAACCGATGGTATTCCTCTGGCGTGCGTCCATCCAGGATAATGAAATCGCCGCCCTTCTCCTGCATGCCGGCTAGGTCGTCGGCGCTGAGCCGCGGTGTATCCAACTCGTGTTCGACTAGCTCTCCGAATGTCTTGGAAGGCAGGTTGACGCCTTCGTAAAGGGTATGACCGGCCGCCGCCCAGGCTGGCGCACCGCCGTCCATGACCGCCACATCCGTATACCCTTCAAGAGAAAGGGCCGCAGCTGCCTTCTCCGACACACCGTCGCCAGCATCGTAGATAACGATGGACGTATCCAGATGGGGCACGAAATCACAAACTTCAGCTTCAAGACGGCTGTAGGGCACGTGCGTCGCGAAAAACAAGTGGCCCGACGCGTATTGGCCTGCTTCGCGAACGTCGAGAACCGCTAGTTCAGCTGTGTTTGCCAAGGCCGCGTCGAGCTTTTCTCTGAGTGAGGTTACAGAAATCTGTTCGGTCATTTACTGTCTCCACTAGTAAGCATTTCGTTTTATCCGCGGTGGCTAGCTTGGGCAAGGGCGGCCCGTTATGCTGTCGGGAATGAATGCGGACTTCATCTTTATCGGCGGCGGCATGGTGGGGCTTAGCGCTCACCTTCGGATTGCAGCGCCATACTTTGGACGCCCTGATTCTGGATGAAGACGATGTCGGATTTCGCGTGGCACGCGAGAATTTCCGCTAGTTTGGCTGCAATAAAATGGTTCCAACTGTCCGGAATATGCCGCATCGATCCGGCGTTCCACGGAGGTCGATTAGGTAAGCAGGAAACCGTGCTTGAAAGGGTCGTCATCGGCGATTGTGATCACGTTATCACCGTAAATCCTCGCCCAGCCTTCGATTGACGGAATAATAGCCGATTTCTCGCCGACGGTTGCTGCTGCTTCAACCCGGCCGTTGAACAGGCTGCCAATGATGCTCTCATGAATGAAACCGTCGCCCACCTTGAGATCGCCACGGGCCGCCCATTGAGCCATGCGCGCTGACGTTCCAGTCCCGCAGGGCGAGCGGTCGATGGCCTTGTCGCCATAGAACACGGCGTTCCGCGCATGGGCACCGCGCGATTGGGGTTCGCCTGTCCACATGACGTGAGACAATCCCTGAATCTCTGGGTTCTCGGGGTGAACGAAAGTGTATGCCTCGTTCATCGACTGACGCACCAGCGGGCTGAGGCGTTGGATATCGCCGGGCGTCAAGTCTGCCAGATCGTAGAAATTCTCTTGACGCTCTAAGATGGCATAGAAGTTGCCGCCATAAGCCACATCCATGACCAACCGACCCAGCTCCGGCACCTCCACCTCCAGGTTTTCAGCGACCAGAAAACTTGCCACGTTGGTGATTCGCACGGCACTGACACGACCGTTTTCCTCGCAGTAGGTAGCTTCGACCAGGCCGGCCGGGGTGTCCAACCGCAGCACGCCCGGCGTCTTCGGCGTCACTAGACCACGCTCCAGCGCAACCGTGACGGTGCCGATGGTACCGTGACCACACATGGGCAGGCAGCCCGACACTTCGATGAACAAAATGCCCAGGTCACATTCATCGCGTGTCGGTTCGTAGAGGATCGAACCCGACATGACCTCGTGGCCCCGCGGCTCGTACATGAGCCCGGTCCGGATCCAGTCGTACTCAGCAAGAAAATGCCGTCGGCGCTCCAGCATGGTCGCGCCATCCAGTTCAGGCCCACCGCTGGCTACAACCCGAACAGGGTTGCCGCAGGTGTGGGCATCGACGCAAGTGAACGTGCCCATATGAGATTTCATACTCATGGTGAGAACCTTCCAATACGAAACGGGGTGAGATCAAGGCCAGCCTCTTCGCCCTGCAGCAGAGCCGCAATCAAACGACCAGTAGTCGCGCTGCCGGTGAGGCCCAAATGCCCGTGCCCGAAGGCATATAAGATGTTGCTGTGACGGCTAGCGCGGCCGATTACGGGCAGGGAGTCAGGTGTCGATGGCCGATGACCCATCCACTCGTTACCGCCACCCACATTGAGATCAGGTAAGTACTGAGCCGCCAATTGGAGGAGCGCCTTGGAGCGGGCAAAGTTGGGCGGCGCCTCCAGGCCGGCGAATTCAACCGCGCCGCCAATCCGCAGACCCGTGGACATCGGTGTGGCAACAAAGTGATCTTCGGCGAACGTGACCATTCGGTTCAGGGAGACGCCGGGATTGGGTAAAGTGGTATTGTAGCCACGCTCCGTTTCCAGGGGGCACCAATCGCCCAACTGTACCGACAGGCGGTGCGACCAGGCTCCGGCAGCGATTACCAGATGATCGAAGGGATACCGTTGGCCGCCGGTGCCGGTAACCGCGTCACCATCAAGCGACGCCACATGACAGGCCTTAAATGCCACGCCCCGCTCTCGGAGATGCGCCATCAACCCGACGACATAGGCTTTTGGATCAACGTAGGTTGCCCAATCATCCGTGCGCACGGCACAAGTGGCCATCGGCCCCAGAGCGGGCTCCGCCGCCACAAGGCTGTCGCGATCTAGAAATGTGCAGGCGAGCCCCTGCCGTTCTCGAATTTGCCAATCGGGCGACGCATCCCTTACAGCGGGCGAACGATAGACCCAAAGATGGCCATCCTTGTTCAACAGATAGCCAAGGCCTGATTCCTGGTGAATGGTGCCATGATCATCAAAAGCGGTTGCCAGAAGCGATCCCATGGACGCCGCGCTGGCCGCGTACTGGCGTTTGTTGGCAGCGCGGAGGAACCGGGACAGATAAGGCCAGAGCCGCCACATGTAACTCATCCGGATGGACAGCGGCCCCAGGGGATCAAGGAGATAGCGCGGCACCTTCCAGACAATACCAGGCGCGGCAATGGGCATGACCTCGGGTTGCGCAATCGCGCCAGCATTACCGAGAGAGGCCCGGTCACCATCAGGGTCACGATCCAGGACCGTGACGTCATAGCCGGCGCGGCGTAGGAAGAATGCGCAGCTCAGGCCAACAATACCCCCGCCGACCACAAGGGCCCGAGACCGCATCTTTGGCACGGGTCGTATCAGAGGTTCGGGCGGTTGGCGAGGGCCGTTTCGACGATCTCCGTAACCATCCACCGCTCCTCACCCTCAAGAGCCAGACGCGGACCTCGGACCCATTCTGAGCCTTCGCCCGTGATCTGGTTGGCCAACTTGATCATCTGGACCAACTTTACATCCACATCCAGATGCAAAAGCGGCATAAACCAGCGGTATAGTTCGACGGCTTCGTCCACCTTGCCATCGCGCGCCAATTCAAACAGGCGCACAGATTCCCGGGGAAAGCTGTTGACCAGACCCGCAACCCAGCCAACGGCACCGAACAACACGTTTTCCAAGACCAGGTCGTCAACTCCACAGAATAAGCGATAGCGGTCGCCACAAACGTTGACCATGTCGGTCATGCGGCGGCTGTCGTGAGAAGATTCCTTGACGGCGACGATGTTCTCCACGTTCGCCAGCTGGACGAAGGATTCTGGCGTCAGATCCACCTTATAGGCGACACGGTTGTTGTAGATCATGATCGGCAAATCTGTTGCCGCCGCGACCCCCCGGAAATGCGTCATAGCCTCGCGTTGGTCCTGCGAATAAACCATGCACGGCAATACCATGAGCCCCTCGCAACCGGCCCGTTCCGCCCGGCGCACATGGTCGATGGCCATGTCGGTGGTGAACTCTGCGACGCCGCTCAGTACGGGCAAATCTCCCGCCGCCTCCACGGCGGCTGTGAGCACCGCCTCTTTCTCGTCATCGTAAAGCGAGGTGTTCTCTCCTAAGGTCCCCAACATCACGAAACCGGTGACGCCCGCGTCCACGCATGACTGGATATGGCGTTGCGTCGCCTCCAGGTTCAGAGCGCCGTCTTCCTTAAATTCAGTCATCAACGCAGGATAAACCCCAGCCCATTCCGCACACATGATTAATTCCTCCCAACTTTATTCGGGGATATTGCCTGCTTCACCCAGTCCCGCCAAGCTGGATCCCACCACCCCGGGAAATGGTCGCGACATGGCCAGATACAAAGGCATCTATGGGACACTGCAACACGGGAATGCCGTTCAAGCCAATCTCCTCGGCGGCGACCACCCCAAGCCCCAAAATAGCGTCGACCTCTGCCATGACCAGCGCCGCCGGGGCCACGTCGTTGTGGAGAAGCTCAAGCATAATGGCACTCGAGGAACTCGAGCCAATCATACCAGGCAGCGCCAGAATGGTCCCAGCAATTTCAGCGCCGAAATTCGGGTGCAGGGGCTGGGTGATCAACCCGTTGGCCGGATCAACCCCACCCCAGAAACTTATTGGTTGCGAAAGCCTCAACACGCAACCTTGGGCTGCGCCATCAATCAGAACCCGGGCGCTCACGTCTATCGCCATACCGCGTCCGCGCGTTCAACCCGTCCGGCAATGGCGGAGCAAACGCAGTCCTCCAGCGACCCGAACACTACATCATAACCGGTGTTGGGTGTCGCATAATGGGCGAACTTCCCGGAATTGGTCATCAAGACCCCGCCTAGATCCTTGAGGATCGGCGTCACCAC
>DFRF01000051.1:0-3035 GCA_002378125.1 Rhodospirillaceae bacterium UBA3470
CTTGATGAAAAGGCCACGCTCAGCCGTGTTTATGAGACCCGATACAAAGGCATTGCCGAGCATCCGGAGATCATTGCCGAAGCTGACATAGATGTGCGCGAGCGCCTACTGGCTATGGGCAACGAAGTAAAAATTCTGATGGATGAAAATGCTCGCCTTCTGGAAACTGCGATTTCCGCTAACAGGCGCGTGGTCGAGCTAATCGCCGAGGCTGTGCAAGACCAACAACCCAGCGCCGGTGTGTATGGCTCACATGGAGGAACAAGCCGCGCCGGATCAAATGCAGCCGCACAGCGCGTTGCCTTCACGGTTGATCAGAACTTATAGGTTTTCGAGGAGCTATCTCATATGGGTGACATCACCCTTGCATTACGCGTGGCACAGAGTGGCCTTCTGGGAAACCAAGAAGCACTCCATACCATCTCCAACAACGTTGCCAATCTAAATACAGACGGATACTCGCGCAAGATCGTCCGTTTTGAACAGGTCAACGTGGGTGGCATCGGCGCGGGGTCGCAGGTTGCGGAAGTCCAGCGGAGAGTCGACGAAGGCCTCATGAAGACCCTGCGAATCGAGAACGGCGAAACCAATACCTTTGCCATCCAGGAGAATTTTTTCACCCGCATGCAGGATTTGTTTGGGTCGCCAGAGGATGATACGTCCTTTGCCCATTTGACCGAACAGTTGAGCGAGGCCTTCGAGCTACTCGCGGTATCTCCGGACAAAACCCTGGAATCCTCCGAAGTCGTACGCCGCGCCAATGACCTACTTGCGAACATCAAAGGCATGAGTGAGACGATACAAGACCTTCGTCTGCAGGCAGACGGGCAAATCGCCGAATTGGTCGGCGACATGACTCGGATCACCTCGAAAATCGACAAACTGAATGATGACATCATTGCCAACAGTTCCGTCGGCCGCGACGTCACCGATCTAAAGGACCAGCGGGATATGGAGGTCGACAAGCTCTCGAAATTAGTCGATATCCGTTATTTCTCGCGTAGCGATGGAGACGTCGTGGTCTTCACGGAGGCTGGCCACACGCTGGTCGATACGGTTCCCCCACCCATCACTCACGTCCCAGCTTCGTCAGTATCGGCTACTTCAACTCACTCTGAAGGAGACATCAACGGTATCTTTGTTGGCACGACGATCGCGGCCAATGATATGACCAATCAGATCCGCGAAGGCCAACTCAAGGGCTTAATTGATCTGCGGGATTCAGTGCTGCCGAGCCTCCAGGCCGAGTTGGACGAATTTGCGTCTGAACTTCGCGATGTGATTAACCAGGTTCACAACCGTGGCACAGCTTTCCCTGGCGCTCAAACGATGACCGGCACGCGGATTTTCATCAAACCCGCCGAGCAAACGATGACCCTCGATTCCGGCGGTGACGACGTAACGATCATGCTTGCCGACTCATCTGGCAACCAGTCCGCGGTGACAACCCTTAAAACAATCATGACCTCAAACCTCTACGGCACCAGCGGATCACAGGTGCAATCGGCGAACGGGCCGTGGACAATTAGCGAAGTTGCCGCGCAAATCGAGGACTGGTTGCAGACAAATGGCACTTCCAGCGCCACGGCAACCATTGGCTCTGACGGGAAGTTCGCGATCAATCTAAATTCTACCTCGCTCTATCTATCTTTCCGCGACGAATCCGACACGGCCAATGGCAGCACCGCCGAAGACGCAGTCATTAACTTTAACGCCAGCACCACCACTTCGGGCGGCGCGAATAGCGACACCACCATCGATGAAACGGTCAGCGGCTTTTCCTATTTCTTCGGCCTTAACGATTTCTTTGTCGACTCTCGGCTCGACAACACTTGGGAATCAGAAGTTATTTCCCCCTCGTTTACGACTCCCAGTTCACCGACAACTGAAACACTGACTTTCCGCGATACCTCATCCGCAGCGGGCGCGGTTTTAGGATCGATTACCGTAAACGGTGGAACCAGCCTTGCAGATCTCGCTACCCAGATCACCAACAATGTGACCAACCTTACTGCGTCGGTCATTCCCGAAGGTGACGGCTCGCGCCTTCGGATATCCCATGACAAGGGCTCATCCTTAACCATTACGCAGGGCTCCGGAACTACGGCCAATACCCTTTTGACTTCACTTGGGTTGAAAGTCAGCGAAACCGGAATATCGCAGGTCATGCATGTTCGGAATGATATCCAGACCCAAACAAGCAATATCGCCACGGGCCAGATGCAGTGGGACGCGAATAAAGGTACACACGGCGAATACACGCAGGCTACGGGCGACGACACTATCGCTCAGGCCCTTTCGAACATCATGACGTCCACAAACGCCTTCGATCAAGCTGGCGGCTTAGCCGCGCGTAATTCAACTTTCGCCAACTACGCGGCCGAGATTTTATCCACAAACGCCAGCCTAGCTGCCGCCAATGACCGCAAATTAGAGTCCCAGAAATCTTTGGTGGATAGTCTTCAGTTCAAATCAGACTCTGTTCGTGGCGTCAACCTGGATGAAGAAATGTCGGACCTGTTGGTTTATGAGCAAGCATTTGCTGCGGCAGCACGCGTGATCGCGGTGATCCAAAACATGATCGACGCCTTAGAGCGGGCCATTCAGTAGGAACTAGCACTATGAGCCGCATATCGACCCAGGCCGCAAATTCGGTACTTCTAAGCAGGATCTTCCAAACCCAGCAAAACGTCTACGAGCGTCAGATCCAAGTGACCAGCGAGAGAAAATCGCAAAATTATCATGGTATCGCCCAGGATTCTCGGCGGCTTATAAACATTGAAAACACACGGTCGACGCTGGAGCGATTCGTGTCCAATAACGAACAGGTCGATGTGCGCCTTGAGATTACAGAGAAAGTGGTCGAGCAGTTTCGCATTACGGTTTCCGACTTTCGCAAAGATCTTAATACCTATTCTACCGGGGAAAAGCTTGATGAAGAACGCGTCAACTACATTCAGACCCGCGCGTACGAATCTCTAAAAAATATCCAGAGTCTTCTCAACACGGATATCGACGGGCGGTTCCTGTTTTCA
>DFRF01000051.1:3349-3634 GCA_002378125.1 Rhodospirillaceae bacterium UBA3470
ATCGACGGGCGGTTCCTGTTTTCAGGCTCAAAAACTGATACCGAACCAGTAGATTTTGGCATTACTACTATTGAGGCCTTCCAAGAAAAATATGACGGCACACGAATCAAGTATCCAGAAACTAGCAGTGCACATCTGGAGAGTTTCACGATTAATTCCGACACGAATAATCTCAATAAGCCGTTCATAACCCCGACCAATTTCTTGAAATTTAGACAAGACAGTGATGGCGACACAACTACGGCAGGAACGAGCACCATCGAGGCCTCGTCCGCAATGTTTGCC
>DFRF01000223.1:0-14206 GCA_002378125.1 Rhodospirillaceae bacterium UBA3470
GCTGAGGAAGCCCCGGCTGAGGAAGCCGCCGAGGAAGAGACCAAGGAGGAAGGCTGAGCCCCGTGAATGGGAAGCCTGACCCGGCGGACCTGGTGCTGCTGGGGGTCGTGATCGGGGTGCGGGGTCTGAACGGCGACCTCCGCATCAAGAGTTTCACGGCCGACCCGGAAGACCTCGCCGCCTACGGCCCGCTTTGGGACGAGGCCGGTGAAGTTAGCTACCGGTTGAAGGTGACCGGCGAGGTGAAAGGGCATTTGATCGCCCGCATTAAAGGTGTCTCGAACCGCACCGCGGCGGAGACGCTCAAGGGACTGAAGCTTCATATTTCCAGAAGCGCCCTTCCCAACCCGGAAGAGGATGAATTCTATCATTCAGATCTCATCGGGTTGCAGGCGGTCACCACGTCGGGAGAAGTCCTGGGGACGGTCAGCGCTGTCGAGGACTTTGGCGCCGGCGATGTCCTGGAAGTCGCCGGCGGGCCCTACAAGGGCCTAGTGGTGCCGTTCACGAAGGAGGTCGTCCCCGAGGTCGATCTGGAGATAGGCACGGTGACGGTGGATCCGCCGGACGGATTGCTGGAACCGCCTGAAGACGAAGCGAAGGAAACGGAGTAAATCGCGTGAGCCAGCCCTGGCACAGCAAAGTTTTAACCCTGTTCCCGGAGATGTTTCCGGGGCCGCTTGGCGTGAGCCTAGCCGGCCAGGGGCTGAAGGACGGCCTGTGGTCGCTAGAGACCGTGAACCTCCGTGATCACGGCATCGACCGGCACGCCACTGTGGACGACGCGCCGTTCGGCGGCGGGCCTGGTATGGTCATGCGGCCCGATGTGGCGGAGGCGGCGCTTTCGGCGGCGCGTGACGCGGCTCGGGATTTGCCCATGCTCGTCACCACGCCGCGCGGCATGCTGCTGAATCAGGCTCGTGTCCGCGAATTGGCGGCGGGGCCGGGGGTGATCATCCTCTGCGGCCGGTTCGAGGGCATTGACCAGCGGGTCATAGAAGCCCTTGACCTGGAAGAAGTTAGTGTCGGCGACGTGATCCTGTCCGGTGGCGAGCCGGCGGCGCTGACGCTTTTGGATGCCTGTGTTCGCCTGTTGCCGGGCGTCATGGGCAAGGCCGAAAGCGCCGAGGAGGAGAGCTTCGAGACGGGTCTTCTGGAATACCCACATTACACCCGCCCGCAGGACTGGCAGGGCCGATTGGTCCCCAATGTCCTTTTGTCCGGGCACCACGAAAACATCCGCCAGTGGCGCCGCGCCCTGGCGGAGGCTGTTACCAAGGAACGGCGTCCCGATCTCTGGGCCGCCTACGTGCGAGGTAAACAGTGAAAAACTATTGAAAAATCGGCGATTTTTTGGAATTTTGCGGCCTTAGAACAATGCTGGGCCGCGGCAAAGCGAAGGAACAAGACGATGAATGTCATTAGTGAACTCGAAAACGAAGAAATGGCGAAGCAGGGGGCCAGCGGCGAAATCCCGCCGTTCGCACCGGGCGACACGCTCCGCGTCAACGTTAAGGTCGTGGAAGGCTCGCGCGAGCGGGTCCAGGCTTTTGAGGGCGTGTGCATCGCGCGCAAGAACGCGGGCGTCAATTCCGCTTTCACGGTCCGCAAATTGAGCTATGGCGAAGGCGTGGAGCGGGTATTCCCGCTGTTCTCGCCCTCCATCGACAGCATCGACGTAGTCCGCCGCGGTGACGTGCGCCGAGCCAAGCTGTATTATCTGCGGGGCCGCACCGGTAAATCCGCGAGGATCGCCGAGCAGACGGACGGCTTCAAGGCGAAGTTGAACGCTCAAGACCGTCAGGCTGCCGAGGACGCGAAACGCGAAAGTGGAAAGTCCCGCAAGAAGAAGGGCAAGGGCGATGCGCAGGCCGACGCCATTGCCCAGCCCGAGGCGGAAGCCGAAGCAACCGAATAAGTTTGATGACGGGGCGGTGCGGTAAACCCCGCCCTTTACTTTATTGATGTCTGAGGGAGGAACGCACGCATGAGCGCGCCGCAAACGCTGTTCGACAAAATCTGGCAGAACCATCTGGTCAACGTTCAGGAAGACGGCACGTGCCTCCTCTACATCGACCGCCATTTGGTCCATGAGGTCACCAGCCCGCAGGCCTTCGAAGGCCTGCGCAACGCCGGCCGCACCGTGCGCCGAACGGACGCGACGCTGGCGGTGCCGGACCACAACGTCTCGACGAAGAACCGACAAGGCCCCATTGAGAACGAGGAGAGCCGTATCCAAGTCGAAACCCTGCAGGCCAACTGCAAGGAATTCGGCGTGCCCTTATTTGACATCGATGACATCCGTCAGGGCGTCGTGCACATCATTGGCCCCGAACAAGGTTTCACCCTGCCGGGCGGCACCATCGTCTGCGGAGATAGCCACACGGCCACCCACGGCGCCTTCGGCGCGCTGGCCTTTGGGATCGGCACCTCGGAGGTAGAGCACGTGATGGCGACCCAGACGCTCTTGCAAGCTCCATTAAAGAATATGCGCATCAATGTTGATGGCGCACTGCCGGCAGGCTGCACCGCAAAAGATCTAATCCTGGCGATCATCAGTAAGATTGGCACCGCCGGCGGCACCGGCTACGTCATCGAGTACGCCGGTCAGGCGATTCGAGATTTGTCCATGGAAGGCCGCATGACGGTCTGCAATATGACCATTGAGGGCGGCGCTCGTGCCGGCCTTATCGCGCCGGATGAGACGACCTTCGAATACATCAAGGGCAAGCCTATGGCGCCAAAGGCCGGCCAGTATGAGGCGGCCGTAAACTTCTGGAAGACCCTGCCTTCAGACGAGGGTGCGACCTACGATAAGGAAGTTACTCTGGACGTTTCCGAGATCGTTCCGCAGGTCACGTGGGGCACGTCGCCCGAAGACGTCGCGCCGATCACCGGCAAAGTTCCGTCGCCAGGCGATTTCGAAGACCCGTTGAAGCAGGAAGCCGCGCAAGTAGCCCTTGATTACATGGGGCTCGCCGCCGGTACGCCGATGAACGAAATTCCTATAGACGTGGCGTTCATCGGTTCGTGCACAAACGGCCGCATCGAAGACATCCGTGCTGCCGCCGCCGTGGCCGAAGGCCGGAAGGTTGCCGACGGCGTTCAGGCGCTCGTCGTGCCAGGTTCAGGTTTGGTCAAGGAGCAGGCTGAGGAAGAGGGTCTCGACAAGATCCTGACCGAAGCCGGCTTCGAATGGCGCGAGGCAGGATGCTCTATGTGCCTGGCTATGAACGACGATCGGTTGGAGCCGGGCCAGCGTTCGGCGTCCACGTCGAACCGAAACTTCAAGGGCCGCCAAGGCTTCGGTGGTCGTACGCACCTTGTCAGCCCAGCCATGGCCGCCGCCGCCGCAGTGACTGGCAAGCTTTTTGATGTGCGTGATTTGACGGACTAAGAGGTATAGGACTTATGGAAAAATTCACCAAGTTGACGGGCGTCGCCGCGCCCATGAATATGATTAACGTCGACACGGACATGATCATCCCCAAGCAATTCCTTAAGACCATCAAGCGCTCCGGCCTCGGCCGGCATCTGTTCGACGAAATGCGTTTCAACCGCGACGGCTCGGAAGTAGAGGACTTCGTTCTCAACAAGCCGGCCTACCGGAAAGCGTCCATTCTGGTCGCCGGCGACAACTTTGGCTGCGGCTCGTCGCGCGAGCACGCACCTTGGGCGCTGTTGGATTTTGGCATCAAGTGCGTGATCTCCACGAGCTTCGCCGACATCTTCTACAACAACTGCTTCAAGAACGGCATCCTCCCCATCAAGGTCTCGAAAGAACAGTTGGATACCCTCATGGACGACGCCGAACGTGGCGCCAACGCGACTTTGAGCGTTGATCTAGAGAACCAGGTAATTCAAGGTCCGGACGGCGGCGAGATCAAGTTTGAGATTGACGAGTTCAAGCGCCATTGCCTGCTGAATGGCCTTGACGACGTTGGCCTCACCATGCAGGTGAACGACAAGATCGACAACTTCGAGGACCAGCAGAAGGCCGGGCAACCCTGGCTGTATGCGGCTGAGTAATTAGTTATTCCCCTCAACCCTCCGGTTTCGCGGACCCTTACATCTCTCCAAGGGAGAGGGAGTTGGGTTTGTCCTCTCCTCCCCTGCCCTGGGGAGAAGGACAGGATGAGGGGAATTAAGGAGTAAGAGGGATACGTACAATGGCTGCCAACAAGAAACTGCTTTTCCTGCCGGGTGACGGCATCGGCCCGGAAGTCATGGGCCAGGTCCGTAAGGTCATCGACTGGCTCGACAACCGTCGCCATGTGTCCTTCGATCTGGACGAAGACCTGGTCGGTGGCGCGGCCATCGACACCCATGGCACATCCTTGACCGATGCGACCTTGGACAAGGCCATGAATGTGGACGCCGTTCTATTGGGCGCCGTCGGTGGACCCAAGTGGGACAACGTCGCCCGTGATATCCGTCCGGAAGCTGGGCTCCTTACGCTTCGCAAGGACATGGATTTGTTCGCGAACCTACGCCCGGCGAACTGCCTGCCAGCCATGGCAGAAGCGTCCAGCCTGAAGGAAGATCTGGTGTCTGGGCTGGATATCCTGATCGTCCGCGAAAGCACTGGGGGTGCGTACTTCGGCCAGCCAAAGATGATTGAGGATATCGAAGGTGGCCAGCGCGCTGTTGACACGCAGGTTTACACCACCGCCGAGATCGAACGAGTCTGCCGCGTTGCCTTTGACCTGGCCGGCAAGCGGAATGGCAAGCTGCATTCCGTGGAGAAGGCTAACGTTATGGAGACGGGCGTCTTGTGGCGTCAAGTCGCCACCGAGATCGGCAAGGAGTTCCCGGAAATTGAGCTGGAACACATGTATGCCGACAACTGCGCCATGCAGTTGGTCCGTGCGCCGAAGCAGTTCGACGTCATCGTCACTGACAACCTGTTCGGCGACATCCTGTCCGATTGCGCTGCCATGCTGACTGGATCGCTTGGAATGTTACCGTCCGCGACCCTCAGTGGTGCGGATCAGAGCGGCCGCCGCCGCGCCATGTACGAACCGGTGCACGGCTCCGCCCCTGACATCGCCGGTGAGGACAAGGCCAACCCGTTGGCCACCATCCTGTCCTTCGCCATGATGCTCCGCTACAGCTTCGGCGACGGCGACAACGCCGATCTCATCGAGGGTGCGGTTAAGAACACGCTAGCTCGGGGCATCCGAACGGGCGACATCATGCAAGACGGCATGGAACTGGTTTCGTGCTCCCAGATGGGGCAGGCGCTAACGGAGGAATTGGATAAACTCGCCGTCTGAGTATTCCTACTGAACTTTCAAAACCGCGGCCCGCTCTCGGGCTGCGGTTTTGTATTGCGCGAATTCCATGACCGGATTTTAGAACCCTATGAGCACGTTGATCACCTTCGACCTACCGCGGCGCATGCGACGCAACGGATCCCTCACAAGGGACGCCATTGGGCTCTGCTGGCGCTTAGGCTACCGGGAGGTCCGTTGGGACGAACTGCCCCAGGACCCGAAGGGCATTAACATGGATATGCATCTATGAGGTGCTTGTCCCTTGCGTTTTGGCGCGGAAGGGCGTAATCCTCCGGCGAACGGTTGAGCGAGGCAGCGATGTTTGTACCGACGACCAAAACTAAGGAAATCAAAACCACGCGCTGAGCGCGGGCCGGACTTATTTTTTCACATTGGAACGGGCCCGCGAGAAAAACGTGGGCCTTCGTCGTTTCTGGCTCCGGGTTCTGCGACAGCCATCGGGGCTCAAGAGACGAGAAGGACGAGACTGAGGAGAAAAAAATGGGGTATACGGTTGCCGTCATGGGCGCCACGGGGAACGTGGGCCGCGAGCTGCTCTCGATCCTGGCAGAACGGGAATTTCCTGTCGAAGAGGTCATCGCATTGGCCTCAAGCCGTTCCGTGGGCCGCGAAGTTTCCTTTGGCGAGGATGATGTCCTGAAGGTGGAGAACTTGGACGAGTTTGATTTCACAGGTGTGGATATCGTGCTGTCGTCACCCGGGGCATCTGTATCGTCTAAGTACGCGCCGATAGCCGCTGAGGCTGGAGCAGTAGTCATCGACAATACCTCTTACTTCCGCATGGATCCGGACGTGCCGCTGGTGGTGCCGGAAGTGAACCCAGGTGCCATAGCCGGCTACAAGAAGCGCGGGATCATTGCCAATCCTAATTGTTCAACTATTCAGATGGTGGTGGCCCTGAAGCCGCTCCATGATTTGGCCGAGATCAAGCGAGTTGTCGTTTCGACCTACCAGTCCGTCTCCGGCGCTGGCAAGTCGGGCATGGATGAGTTGTTCAACCAGACGCGTGGTATTTTCGTCAACGAGCCGACGGAAAGTCACCGCGAGAATTTTTCCAAGCAGATCGCGTTCAACTGCATCCCGCATATTGACAAGTTCATGGATGACGGCTCGACGAAGGAAGAATGGAAGATGGTTGTCGAGACTAAGAAGATACTCGATCCGGACATCGCCGTGTCGGCGACCTGCGTGCGCACGCCCGTGTTCGTTGGCCATGCTGAAGCCGTCAACATCGAATTCGACCGTCCGGTCACCGAAGGTCAGGCTCGCGACGCGCTGCGCGCTGCGCCGGGGGTAACGGTCATCGATCATCGGCTAGACGAAGGCTATGTGACGCCGCAGGAATGTGCCGGCGAAGATGCCGTATTCGTTAGCCGCATCCGCAAGGATCCGTCCATTGAGAACGGTCTCAACATCTGGGTCGTATCGGACAATCTGCGCAAGGGCGCGGCGTTGAATACGGTCCAGATCGCTGAGACCCTTGTGCGATCTTTCTTGCAGAAAGCCGCTTAAGCTCTTTCAGCTCGTTGATCCCTTGCCGCCTCTGTGAGACCCTAACGAGACACAGGAGCGGCAAGGGTCGCCCCATTTCCGTGTGTGCGATAGAGGGAGGCCCTGCCCATGGCCAAGATTCATATACAATTTACCTTGTTCTCTGCGTTCTATTCACCATTGATTTCCTCCATGTCAGGGGGCTTCTTGAGGGAGGAAGGCCTGGAGTACGACTGGTCTGTTGCGCCAGTGGGCAAGTCGGCTATTGAATCGCTGATGGACGGTTCCGCTCATGTGGTCCAGACAGCGCCCAGCCAGTCCTTCGGGCCGCTCAGCAAGGGCGAGATAACGTCTTGGGCCCATTTCGCCCAGATCAACGAAATGGACGGCTTCTTCCTCACCGGCCGTGATGCTGATCCCGATTTCAGTTGGGACAAGCTGGAGGGTTCGGAGGTTGTCATGTTTGGCGGAGGTCAGCCGAAAGCCATGTTCATGTACGCCTGCCATAAGGCGGGCATCGACTTTGACAAGATCAAGGCGATCACGCCGGGTGGAGCGGCCGCCATTGATGCTGCCTATCGCGATAACCAGGGTCAATACGTCCAGCAGCAGGGCCCGTTCCCCCAACAGCTTCAGGCCGACGGCGTCGGGCACGTGGTCGCCCAGGTCGGACCTCAGATTGGGCCCAATGCCTTTTCCAGCCTGGCCGCCATGCGCGACTGGTTGGGCACGGACGAGGCCGCCGCCTTCGGCCGCGCCTACCGCAAGACGCGGGCGTATATGAACGAGACCCCGGCGGCTGACATCGCGGCTGCGGAGAAAGAATATTTTCCAGATATCGATGAGGCCGTGTTGGCTGATTGCATTGGCACCTACCAGAAACTTGGCTGCTGGACCTCACATCCGGAGATCACACGCGAGGCCTTCAATGTCGCCCAGGACGTGTTTGTCCATTTCGGTTCCCTGAAAGAGAAGGTCGACTACGACCAGGCCGTAGTAGCGCCGCCGGGCTGAGAATTCGGCGCGTCCGAAGCGCCTCCGTTGGCCGGTTTCAAGACCGCGGACCGTCCCTAAGAATCTGATCTTGCTTCTATACGGAACGCGCATAATGTTGATGCCGTGGAACAAGCGCGGCCGGGCGCACGGTGAATTCTCTGAAAGATTATCAATGGAAAAGAAATAATTAAATAAATGAACAAATCTTCCGGGGACGCTGAAAATGCATATTGAAATGTAAGTTTATTTTTTTCATGACGGAAATTTACGGAAGTCCCGACCCAAATTCGACATGTTCACGAAATTCAAAATTTAATGGGCGTCGCAGAGAACCGTGGCGCCTGATGCGTGGGCGTATATGTGGGCAATGGCAATTCTTGAAGTAGTTCGTCTGCCGCTCTCTCCAACATGCCAAACACATCGCTGACCGCTCTGCCTAGGGCAGATGTCGCGGTGTTGGCGTCATCCAGGACATAGCCCAGCCACAGCGCCGCCAGTACATCCCCTGCGCCCTTCACTGGCGTCGTTAGGCGGGGCGTGACGGTGGCCCAAGAGCCATCATTGGTAACTAACACGGTTGCGAGGTCCTGACCGGCGGGTATCGATGTAGCGACGACCGTAGATGGACCGCGCGCCATTATCGCGCGCGCCGCCGCGACTGCGCCAGTCACATCGCGCACGTCATGACCGCTTAGAAGCGCCAGTTCGAACCGGTTGGGAAAAACGACGTCGGCTGCCGGAACGGCGTGGTCGTTATAGAACGCGGTTAGTGCGTCGGGCACGTAGAGGCCTTCCGCCTCATCCCCCAAAATGGGATCGCAGGCGATTATGGCATTGGGGTTGGCGGTCCGCACGTCATGCCATCCTGCGAGTACGACTTCCCCAACTGCGACGGCGCCCAGATATCCGGTGAGAACAGCCGCGCAGCGTTCCAGAACCCCGTGGGTCCCAAGACCCTTGAGCACGGCAGTGATGTCGTCGGCCGCCACGGAAGAACCATGCCAGCCGCCATGGCCGGGGTGATGGCTCAATAGAACCGTGTGCACAGGCCAAACCTCATGGCCCATGCGCTGCAGAGGATATACGGTGGCGGCATTGCCCACATGGCCGCACGCGACATGAGAATGGATTGTCAGGATTGCCATGGGGTGAGCTTGCCACACCGGAGCCAAGGATTATAGTTCCGCCGCGTTCATCCACCGACAATCTCATCTTGGAGGTCCTTATGACGCCTTCTCCCGTTGCGCGACCACGCCGCTCCGTTCTCTATATGCCAGGTTCAAACCCGCGCGCTCTGGAGAAGGCCCGCGGCCTGGCGGCCGATGCCTTAATCATGGACCTGGAGGACGCGGTCGCACCTGACGCCAAGGGGACGGCGCGTCAGCAGATCGCCGTCGCCTTGTCGGAAGGCGGTTATGGCCAGCGCGAATTGATTGTCCGGACGAACGGCCTCGACAGCCCCTGGGGTGAGGATGATCTGAAAGCGGTGGCGTGCATAGGGGCCGACGCGGTGCTACTGCCGAAAGTGGAAAGCCGGGACATGGTTCTAGCTGCGATAGCGACTCTAGACCGTGTGGGCGGGCCGATGGACCTGCCCATCTGGTGCATGATGGAAACGCCTCTGGCCATGCTGCACGCAGAAGAAATCGCCTTCGCGCACGAGCGGGTCGGCTGTTTGGTCATGGGGACCTCGGACCTGGCCAAGGACCTTCACGCGGCGCATACGCCGGCGCGGACACCATTCATGACCTCGCTGGGGTTGTGCATTCTGGCGGCTAGGGCCGCTGGGATCGGCATCTTGGATGGCGTGTATCTGGACCTTGCCGATGACGATGGGCTGCGCGCGTCGTGTGTTCAGGGATTGGAACTGGGCATGGACGGCAAGACCCTGATCCATCCCAAAACGATCGCCACCGCCAACGAGGTGTTTGCGCCGACCATCGATGAAATCGCCTGGTCGCATCGCGTCATCGAAGCGCATGCTGCCGCCGACGCCGAAGGCAAAGGGGTGCTGTTGGTGGACGGCAAATTGGTCGAGAACCTGCATGTGGAAAACGCTCATCGCGTTGTTGCTATGGCGGTTGCAATTGCCGCCATGGAGCAATCCGCGGGCTAGGCCAGGGACGCAAATTTATCATCACGGATGACAGTTAGGTCCCTCCGTCTCAGGAATGCCTGACTTGAGGTGTATTGGCGAATGTCATCGAGGCCTGTATGCCGGAGACCTTCGCTCAGGCGCCAGCACCGGTCATTACCTTCTAGGATATTAAATTTTCCCCTACCAGGACAGTGCCACGATGCTCCTTGGCAACGCCATCGAGTAGATCCCCCATCTTCGGGCTTTGCGCGCCCAGAGAGAAATGCGGCGTCTGGAGAAGGCGGGACAGGCCAAATCAACGGCCTATAAAGAGCAAGCGTGTGAGTTTGCGTGACTGCGTGCCATCATGGATCACTAGGTGGACTAGGAGTTCTATGAAAGGTGGAGCCGTGCGCTGTATCTGATTTTGTTCCATGTCATGAAGGCTTGTGAACACGACACTTTGCGCCGGGACAACTTTGTCCGAAACCTGTCTCCACGTAGCCGCCTCAAATCATTAAAGAAGTGCTAGATCAAATTCTCTTTGACCTTCCCTAAATTTCTATTCATACGCTTGCGTCCCAGCACTGAAGGGGCGGAGCCATGTCGGAAAAGACCAACCCTGGGAACTATTTCGAGGATTTTTGGATAGGCCAGGAACTGGTCCATGCGACCCCGCGCACAGTGACAGAAGGGGACGTGTCCTTATACACGGCGCTTTATGGCTCGCGGTTCGCAGTGCAGTCGTCAGATGTTTTTGCTGGTGATCTGGGATTGGCTGGCGCACCCGTGGACGATTTGTTGGTATTTCACTTGGTGTTTGGCAAGACCGTGCCGGAGGTGTCCCTGAATGCGGTGGCTAATCTGGGATACGCCGGTGGTGTGTTTGGTGCGCCGGTCTATCCCGGCGACACCCTGTCGACGACCTCCAAAGTGATCGGCCTAAAGGAAAACTCCAACGGCAAGACCGGCGTCGTATATGTGCGTTCGGTCGGTACCAATCAAAGTGGTGAGATGGTCCTCGACTATGCTCGCTGGGTCATGGTGCGTAAGGGGAACGCGGATGCGCCGGCGCCGGACCCAGTGGCGCCCGAATTGCCCGGCGCCGTCGCGGCGGCGGACCTGGTGGTGCCAGCCGGGCTGGACCTAGCGGCCTACGACACCGCCGCTGCCGGTAGTCCTTACCTATGGAATGACTATGAGGCGGGGGAACGCATCGACCATTTAGACGGCATGACCATAGAGGAGGCCGAGCACATGCTCGCCACCCGCCTTTACCAGAACACGGCAAAGGTCCATTTCGACCAGTTCGAAGCCAATGGCGGCCGGTTTAAACGTCGTCTTGTATATGGTGGCCACATTATTAGCTTGGCGCGCGCCCTGAGCTTCAACGGTCTAGCCAATGCCTTCAAGGTGGCCGCCATCAATGGCGGCGCCCATATCAACCCAACCTTTGCCGGCGACACGATTTATGCCTGGTCGGAAGTTCAGGAGTGCATGAATATTCCGGGCCGCGATGATGCCGGCGCCTTGCGACTGCGGACCGTGGCCATTAAGAATCGGCCATCGGCGGATCATCCCGACAAGACGGATCTCGGTGAGTACGACGAATCGGTGGTATTAGATTTCGATTACACGGTGCTAATGCCGTGCCGCGCGTGATGGTGCTGGGGGTGTTCGGTCTTGTTGAGGCTATCATCGCGCATCTGATAAATAATTGACGTGATTCAATAATTGCGGATCGAATCCTTTTGGCGCAAAGTTTAAATTGAGCCTTCGTAAAATAAAGTTGCTGTGGAATCTTTGTCTTGGTAAGTAAAGAGGCGACAGGTGCACCGGTCCTGGGAAACCTGTGCATGTGCCGCCGAGACAGCACCCTGACGCCTCTTGGAGCCGGCCTGGCTCCGCGCACTTAAAAGCGGCTCCTCGATTTACCCTTCTTCCGTGGACGCACCCTGGGCAGAGATCAACCCGCGGTAGAAGTGGTATGGCCCGTGTCCAAGATCTGCGACGCCGGTCGCCCGTCGCCGTTTCCCCCTTTCACGCACCGTCGCAGCAAAAAGCCCATAGCGCGTCCGGACCTTCGGGTGTGCCACGTCATCGGCGGACGCCGATATCGCGCATGGACCCACGGACAACTTCGGCAACCCGAAGCTCTCCAACGACCGTTCAGATACCCGAAAGCACCCTTCTGGTCTTGAAAGCGCCGCAGCCCGACCAGGAAACCCAGTCCTAAGATACGCCGCCTCGCGGAGCCAACCCGCCCCTGCAAAGGAGATAGGTTGTTCCGCGAAAGGTCCGCCTCGCGTTACACGAGACTTTTGCCGGTTTGGGATCTGCGATCGATGAGACAAGCCCTCGTTCGTCAACCCCGCCCCTTTTCCAACCGATCGGTCTGGCTACCCAAGCCGGCCGGCTGGATCGATACCCTGGTTGGGATCAGTTCACTGGTCCGCCCCGTGATATCAAAACGACGCTTTCGCGCGCGCACTAAGAATGCCGGGCGCGCGACCGTTGACGCAACACGGAAATATGGGGGTAACGGTCGATTCTTGTGTATAACCGCAATCCGTTTTCACAATTGGCCCACAGGTTATCCACATATTGGATGCGGTCTGGCGTAAATGTAGAGCAATCGCATTAATCTCGTTGGCTTTCCATGGAAAGGTGCCTCGCGCGGCTGCTGAATGGCGATTGGAGGAGAAAATTTTATAAATTCGGTTTAGTCAGTGGCATACATTACTTTGACTATCCAGAAGTGGCGCATTACCTATGATTTAAAGTATGCTTAAAGCAGCCGCGTAAAATTTTTCAAGAAGAGGAATCGCCATGGCGAATCCCAATCGGCCTCTGTCACCGCATCTGCAAGTGTATCGGCCGCAAATCACCTCCGTTTTGTCGATCACTCACCGGGCTACAGGCGTCGCGCTTGCTGGCGGTGCCGTGTTATTCGCCTATTGGATCATGGCCGCTACCTACGGTCCGGCCGCCTTCGCAACGGCGCAGGCGGCGCTTGGTTCCTGGTTTGGTCAACTGGTGCTTTGGGGAATGACGTTTTCCCTATTCTATCATCTCGGTAACGGCATCCGGCATTTGGCCTGGGACGCTGGCTGGGGTTATGAACTGGACAGGATGCGCATAAGCGGTTGGCTGACGGTGATCTTCGCCGCCGCTATGACCGTATTAACTCTGGTTGTCGCCTACTCGGCGGCAGGAGGGGCGTGATGCAGTTGCGATCTCATCTCGGCCGTGTGCGTGGCCTCGGGTCGTCGAATGACGGCGTCCACCATTGGTGGATGCAGCGCTTGACTGGGATCACCCTGGTTCCGCTCTGCCTATGGTTTGTCTTCTCCGTTGTCGGCCTGGTAGATGCTGACTTGTTGACGGTCACTGATTGGGTCGGTCGGCACTACAATCCGGTGCTGTTGATCCTTTTCGTGGTCTGTATGTTCTATCACGGGCAGCTAGGCCTGCAGGTGGTGATTGAAGATTATATCCATTCGGAATCGACTAAGGTGACGTTGCTCGTCTTGGTCAAGTTGGGCGCGCTTTTGTTAGGCGCATGTTCGACCTTCGCCGTGATCAGATTAACCTTCGGAGGTTGAGTCACCATGGCCAAAGCGTACGAAATCATTGACCATAAATATGAAGTCGTCGTCGTCGGAGCAGGTGGTGCAGGACTTCGCTCCACGCTGGGTATGGCATCGGCGGGCTTGAAGACGGCCTGTATCACCAAGGTTTTCCCGACCCGGTCCCACACGGTGGCGGCCCAGGGTGGTATCTCGGCAGCGCTCGGCAACATGGCCGAGGACCACTGGGAATGGCACATGTACGACACGGTCAAGGGTGCCGACTGGCTTGGCGACCAGGACGCCATCGAATACATGTGCCGTGAGGCGGTGCCTTCGATCATTGAGCTTGAGCACATGGGCATGCCATTTTCGCGCACGGACGAGGGCAAGATCTACCAGCGCCCCTTTGGCGGCCACATGCGCAATTTCGGTGAAGCGCCGGTGCAGCGGGCCTGCGCCGCGGCAGACCGGACCGGTCACGCCATGCTGCACACGCTTTATCAGCAAAGCCTAAAGCATGAGGCGGAATTTTACGTCGAATACTTTGCCATCGACTTGATCATGGGCGATGACGGTACTTGTGAGGGTGTTCTGGCTTGGAACCTGGATGACGGCACCATGCATGCCTTCCGGGGTCAATTGGTGGTTTTCGCGTCCGGCGGCTACGGGCGATCCTACTTTTCGTGCACTTCGGCGCATACCTGCACCGGCGACGGCCACGGCATGATCGCGCGCGCCGGCCTGCCCCTGCAGGACCAGGAGTTCGTGCAGTT
>DFRF01000223.1:14590-19284 GCA_002378125.1 Rhodospirillaceae bacterium UBA3470
GGATATTTAACTAATTCCGAGGGCGAGCGCTTCATGGAACGTTACGCGCCGACCGCCAAGGACCTGGCCAGCCGCGATGTGGTCTCCCGCTCCATGACCATGGAGATCCGCGACAAGCGCGGCATTGGCCCTGAGGGTGATCACATCAGTCTTCACCTGGAGCATCTTGACGCGGCGCTCTTACACGAGCGGCTTCCGGGCATTACTGAATCGGCCCGCATCTTCGCTGGGGTCGATGCGACCAAGGAACCGATCCCTGTTTTACCCACGGTGCATTACAACATGGGCGGCATTCCCACCGACCATATGACCCAAGTGCTGCGTCCGACCAAAGACGACCCGGACGCCTTGGCGCTGGGTCTCATGGCGGTGGGTGAATGTGGTTGTGCATCGGTGCACGGGGCCAACCGCTTGGGCACCAACTCGCTATTGGACCTAGTTGTGTTCGGCCGGGCGGCTGGGATCAAGGCCCAGGAAATCGTCACTCCGGGCGCGCCCTTGCGACCCTTCCGCGACGGCTGTGTCGACAAGGCACTCGACCGGTTCGACAAACTGCGTCACGCTAAAGGCGGTTCGAAGACCGCCGGCTTGCGTCTCAAAATGCAGCGGATCATGCAGAATAACGCAGCCGTATTCCGGACCTCTGAGGTTCTGGAAGAGGGCGTCAAGCTGATCGACGAGGTCTGGGAAGAGCTGAGCGACATCAAAGTCTCTGACCAGTCGCTGATCTGGAATTCTGATCTGGTGGAGACGCTGGAGCTGGAAAACCTGATGATCAACGCGAAGACCACCATATACTCTGCCGAAGCGCGCAAGGAGAGCCGAGGGGCCCACGCCCATGAGGATTACCCCGACCGCGACGACGAGAACTGGATGAAGCACACGTTGGCGTGGATCGATGACAAGGGCAAGGTGACAATCGACTATCGCCCCGTGCATGCCTACACGTTATCCGACGAGGTTGATTATATCGAGCCGAAAGAACGGGTATACTAATATGGTTGAATTGAGCCTCCCCGCGAATTCGCGCCCAATCACCGGCAAGACCTGGCCGGCTGAGGATGGTGCATCCAATATCAAGAAGTTCCAAATCTACCGATATAATCCAGACTCTGGTGATAACCCGCGCATCGATACCTTCTCCGTCGACTTGGAAAAATGTGGGCCGATGGTTTTGGACGCGTTAATAAAGATCAAGAACGAGATTGATCCGACCCTGACCTTCCGCCGATCCTGCCGCGAGGGGGTTTGCGGGTCCTGCGCGTTCAACATCGACGGCACTAACACGCTCGCTTGCACCAAGCCGATCTCGGAAATATCCGGCGACGTGAAAATCTATCCGCTACCGCACATGCCGGT
Organism: Rhodospirillaceae bacterium UBA3470; assembly: GCA_002378125.1. Classification (GTDB taxonomy): domain Bacteria; phylum Pseudomonadota; class Alphaproteobacteria; order Rhodospirillales; family Casp-alpha2; genus UBA3470. The sequence goes on from DFRF01000223.1 coordinate 15,950, forward strand.
GATCAAGGACCTTGTCCCGGATTTGAACGGACCCTATTCCCAGTACAGGGCTATCGAGCCCTGGCTTCAGGCGGACACCCCGGCGCCAAACCGCGAGCGCCTGCAGAGCAAGGAAGAGCGAGCTAAGCTCGACGGACTTTGGGAATGCATCTTATGTTTCTGCTGCCAGACCAGTTGCCCTAGCTACTGGTGGAACGGCGATCGCTACATGGGTCCGGCGATCCTGTTACAGGCGTACCGCTGGATTGCGGATTCCCGCGACGAGGCTACGGGCAAGCGTCTGGACAGCCTGAACGACGGTTTTCGCCTTTTCCGCTGCCACACGATCATGAACTGCTCGAACACTTGCCCGAAAAGCCTCAATCCGGGTCAGGCCATTGGTAAGATCAAGGAAGCGGTGTTCCAGCGTCTTTGATTCGAAATTAAGAAGAACGGCTCTTTATCATGAGGCTGGTTTTTTCTTATCCAGGCATCATCTTGATGGAGACGAGCCATGTACACGCCGAAGCACTTCGAAGAGAACGATCCGCAGATACTGGGAAACCTCATGTCCGGTTTTAGTTTTGCCCTTCTGGTGACGGCTCAACACGGCACTCCTTTGGGGACGCACCTGCCGCTACTATTTGAGGCCACGGGCGCTAATGGGATGCTCGTTGGCCACCTGGCCCGGGCGAACAATCACTGGCGCCAGTTCGATGGCGGGACCGAGGCCATGGCTGTCTTTCAGGGGCCGCACAGCTACATCTCGCCCAACTGGTATGCGAACGATGGTTTGGTGCCCACCTGGAATTACGCTACCATTCACGCCTACGGTCGGCCCCAAGTCATTGAGGACTCAATTGAGACCAGAGACATCCTTGCGCGGTTGGTGAAGGCGAACGAGACAGACACCACCGGCAACTGGTCTATGAGCCGGCTCTCGTCCGATGAGATAAAAAAGCAGCTGAAGGGCATTGTCGCTTTCCGTATGCCGATCGACCGTCTGGAAGGGAAGTTCAAGATGGGGCAGAACCGTCCTCCGGAAGACGTACTGGCTGCTGTAAAAGGCCTGCGCGCCGCCGGTCACGCGGATGCTGAGATGGTTGCGACCGAGATGGAAACTCGGGCTGGGAGGAGCTGATGCCGGGATTTCCTTACTCCGCCGATTTGTCTAGGCTCTGACTATGGCTATGCGTTTAGGGGATATATGCTGTGGCGATTAAGCTCGACCACGTCAACATCTGCACCGATAACCCTGAAGCGGTGAAGGACACTTTGGAGCATCTCTTGGGCCTGGAGGCAGGCTACCGGCCACCTTTTTCTACCGAGGGCGTCTGGCTGTACGGCAGCGGCTATCCCATCGTTCATGTCTCGAAACGCAATTATGTCCCTGGGAACGATACCGGCGGGTTGGATCATATAGCTTTCAAGGACGACGACTACGATGGATTGATTGGACGGCTTAAAGCGGACGGCATCGACTATACGGACCGAGTAGTTCCCGATACGGGCGTCCGCCAAGTGTTCTTTAAGGTTAACCATGAGATTAAGGTAGAAGTCGACTTCGACCCGTCCTAGCCGTTTCCCTAACCGTTGTAGAAGGGGCGTCCCTGGTCACGAAGCCAGAGCCGCACCAACAGGCGCTTGCGGTTCCCTTCAGGCCAATCGGTGAACCTCGTCCGCCGGTGGCCAATGACCCGGTTGTTAAGGAACTGGATCTGACCGGGTTCGAACTGGAAAGAGACATCCATACCCGGCGCCGACATGGCCTCCTCAAGAGCGTCCAGGGCCTCGACTCCGGCGGCGTCCAATGGCTTGCCGGCTAGTTGTTGCCCGTTAATGACCTGGAACTTGGAGAGCCGCGCCAGCAATTCGCCATCGTTTTCGACGAATAAAGGATGGGAGAAGGTCATAGCGTCATTGGGCGCGTGTTCCCGTTGGCGGTCGAAGTAAAAGGGGCTGTAGAGACGCTTCAGCAATTTTGGATTAGTGTCGCGCAGCGCGTTGTGGGCGGCCTTAAGGGACACGATGTGTGAAGTGCCGCCGGCCTTCGCCCCGCGCAGGCAAAGAAGACCAACGAAGTTTGGTGTGCATAAGTTGTAGCTGTTGTCTGTGTGGAAGTTTTGTTCCGCGCTAGTTTTGTCCGGGCGGGTGCCATTGCCGGGCTGGCGGCCCGTATCAGTGACGTCATAGATCATGTCGCCCCCCCAGTTCTGGGCCACCGGCCGCTCGATCATCGAACCCATCAGCCAAAATAGCATCCGGGCCCCGTCTTCGCCCGTGGACCCTAGTGGTAGACGATCGATGAGGGCGAACCCTATGCCTTTGGTCAGTGTCTTCTTGACCTCGGCCATGAGGGCCTGGGTTGCTGGCATGTAAATTTGATCCGGCCTGAGGGCTGCCAATGGCAGAGGATTAGCGGCCAACTCCGCGGTGGCGTTGGTGAGTTCGTCGGTAACTGACGCCGCAACCGTGAAATGGCCCGCGCCGGGCGCCAACTCGGCGCCGCGCCACGCGTTAGCATCGGTGAATGCTCGATCCAGCATTCGCTATTCTTGGGCCATGGTCTCGGGCTTGGCAAGGCGGTGGCTTTCCGGCGAAAATCTTTAGTGCTAGCCTTAAGGAGTAGGAGTGTTGGTAGATGGGTGTGACCCATGGAGATGATTTTCATGACCTTCGACGTCGATACCTTAGAATGGGGACGCGTGCCCGAACCGTAGAACACGGACGTCTATGTGGACAGCTGGAACCGAGGGATAACCTGCGGTAGCCAGCCTATAACCAACATCGCGGCGTAAAGGAGGATAATTAAATGCCCGATTATATTCCCCCGACGCTCGATTGGGTTCGCGAACAGGTCGAACTTTATGAGTCGAGCGGCGGCACCGAAGGCACGACGCTCCGCGACACGGGCCTACCGTGCATCATCGTCACTCACATTGGCAATAAGACTGGCGCCATTCGGAAAATCGCCCTTATGCGGGTCAAGGTGGATGAAGGTTACGTCCTGATCGGGTCCTATGGAGGCCGGCCGAAGCATCCCCAGTGGGTGCACAATCTCCGCGCCAACGCCGAGGTGGAAATCCGCGACGAGACAGAGGTTTTTAAGATGCGGGTCCGCGAGGTTGCGGATGATCCTGAACGCCAACAGTTATGGGATGCTGGAGTTGTAGCCTATCCCACCTATGAGGATTACCAAAAGAAAGCGGCCCGTAAAATCCCGGTGTTCTTGGCAAAACCGGTTTGAAGGAGGCCTACCTCTGTCGAGTGCTTGGCGATTGAACAGTGGTACGGGTGGTCGGACTCGAACCGACACTCTGTCGCCAGAACTGGATTTTGAATCCAGCGCGTCTACC
>DFRF01000223.1:19603-20904 GCA_002378125.1 Rhodospirillaceae bacterium UBA3470
TACCAATTCCGCCACACCCGCATAATTTGATAGAAGGCCGGCATCATAACCGGACGCTCGGATCGGTCAATATGGGATCGCCGTCGATTACCCCCATGCCACAACCACGATTACCGACGGCGTCACTAGGGCCAACGCGATGAGGGTTCGGACGGTAATCTTCTCTCGCCGGAAAACAAGTATGCTCAAGAGCAAGGTGAATACTGGAGTTGCCGCGATAATTGGGGAAACGGTCACCACCTGACCTATCATTAGCGCATGGTTCAACGAGAGAACTGCGCCCGCGAACATGATTGCGCCAACCATGAACCATGCAGGGCCCGGCCCGCGAAGGGTGAGCCCTTTGCCGAACTCGCCGCGCGTGGACTGCACGGCAATGGTGACCAGGGCCGATGTGGTGAAGCCGATTAGTGTAGCGAAATAGGGATCAGGGATTGCCTCCATACCTACCTTGTTAACCGCATGGGCCACGGACCGGATCGCCGCCGCCCCGATTGGCAAGGCCAGGGCCCAGACAGGCCAGCCACCGGCGATCTGAGCTCCCGACTGGGACAGCATGATAACCGCAGCGACGATGCCTAAGGTGCCGAAGGCGACAGCCCAGGACAGCTGCTCATCCAGCCAAAGGACGCCCAAGGCCACCCCGAAGAATGGTGCCGTGCTGCTGAGAGTGCCCGAGAGCGTCGGCCCCAGATAGCGGATTCCCGAGACACCCAAATTGGCTGACAACGCTGGCCGGATCAGGCCGATGCCAATGAACAAAAAGATACTCACTTTTAAAAAATAGTCCGGGTTTAGGAACCAAGGTGCTGCCAGCCAGAAACAGATGGCCGAGGTTGCAATCCCGATAGCTGTGCCGTTGCGCGAATCAATTGTCGTCAGGCCGATGGCCTGTAACTGGCTGCCCACGGCAAACATGAAGGCGGCGAACAGGGCGAACGCATATGGGGGTAGATCGGGAATCACAGGAAACTCCTGCTTTCCCGCGCATACTGCCTAGCCGGGCCGCGCCGGGCAAAGAAATTTTCATATTTAATTAGAGGGTAGATAGACGCTGGACTTACTGCCCTGTTACAGTTTGCTCTTGATCCTCAACCGGCCGCGCTGGCGATTGGCGATATGTTTCACGATGGCCAAGCCTAGGCTGGTTTATTGGGATGCCCTTACCTTGATCATGGACCTTGACAAGGCCGCCCTGGTGCCTCGTCCAAGAGGACGACGGTGTCTAGCATGCCGTCGCAAATGGGCTTGTTGATCAGCATACTTAGCCCCGACGGATGCCGATGGCGCGGCCCGCCTGA
>DFRF01000183.1 GCA_002378125.1 Rhodospirillaceae bacterium UBA3470
TTATCTAGATTATGGCGCCTTCACACCGATCCAGGTAGCCGCGACGGCGGCTCTGAACGGACCGCAAGACTGCGTCGATGAGATGCGAGCCCTTTACAGGGAACGCCGCGATGTGTTGGTCGAAGGATTGGCCAATGCGGGTTGGGACATGCCCGTGCCGGACGCGACCATGTTCGCTTGGGCCCCGGTGCCGCCGCAGTTCGCGGGCATGGGGTCGCTGGAATTCTCGAAACTCCTGCTTCGTGAAGCCCAGGTGGCGGTGTCTCCCGGTATAGGTTTCGGGGAGCATGGCGAGGGATTTGTCCGCATTGCGCTTTGCGAGAACATTCATCGTACCCGACAGGCTATTCGTTCCATTAAGGCGCTGATGGGCGGCGCGGAAAAATTCCGCCCGGCGCCCACGCCGATCAAGGCCGCCAAAGCATGACCACGCCGCTGCGGATTGGAATTGCCGGTCTGGGCACCGTCGGAATAGGTACGCTTGAGGTTCTCTCGGCGCACGCTGAAATGTTCGCAAGCAGGGTATCCCGCCCACTTACCGTCACGGCCGTAGCGGCCCGCGACTGGGTCCGGGATCGGGGCGTCGATCTTCATGGATATGAATGTTTCGACAATGCTGTAGACATGGCCTATAGCGATGAAGTGGACGTCGTTGTCGAGTTGATCGGCGGATCGGACGGTATCGCGAAGGACCTGACCGAAGCGGCGCTGGCCAATGGCAAGCATGTGGTGACGGCGAACAAGGCGCTAATCGCCATACATGGGACAGCCCTGGCGATAGCGGCCGAAGAGGCAGGCGTAACTTTGGCGTATGAGGCCGCGGTGGCTGGCGGCATTCCGATCATCAAGGCCCTGCGCGAAGGTCTTGTAGCAAACCGGATCGACCGTTTGTACGGTATCCTTAATGGAACCTGCAATTACATCCTCACGGAGATGGAGCAGTCGGGCCGTGATTTTTTGGACGTCCTTGATGAGGCCCAGGCGCTCGGCTACGCCGAAGCCGACCCAAGCTTCGATATCGATGGGATTGATGCCGCCCACAAGCTCGCTATTCTGGCCAGCGTGGCGTTCGGCACGGCCGTGGACTTTAACGGGATCCATGTCGAGGGGATTCGCCATATTTCGCCCATCGACATCGAATTCGCCTGTGAATTGGGATACGGGATTAAGCTTCTAGGCGTGGCTGCCCGCACGGCCGATGGCTACGAGCAGCGAGTGCACCCATGCATGGTGCCCGCATCCGCACCCATAAATCACGTTAGTGGCGTCTTTAATGGAATTGCTGTTGACGGCAATTTCGTCGATACGACCATTTACGAGGGCCGTGGTGCCGGCGCCGGCCCGACGGCATCCGCCGTGGTCGCCGACATCTTGGACATTGCCTGCGGCAACCCGGTACCCGTGTTCGGCATCCCGGCACGCAACCTTAAACCCGCGCAAACCGTAGATATGGGTTGCCATCGGGGGGCCTATTATGTGCGGTTGACGGTGGTCGATAAACCGGGCGTTTTCGCTGATATCGCGGCCATTCTGCGCGACCACGAAGTCTCCATGGAATCCGTCCTGCAGCGCGGTCGCGCACCGGGTGAACCCGTGTCCGTTGTGATGACGCTCCATGAATCGCTTGAGGCCGACGTAGTCAACACACTGGACGCCATGGCGTCTCTGGATACGGTTATTGAGGCCCCTTGTATGATCCGGGTGGAAACCTTTGCCTAAACGGTTGGCAACGGCCGTCATTAGGGCCAACATGCATCATGTCTGACGATATCGCTCCGGATCGAAATCTCGCCCTCGAGGCAGTTCGCGCTACGGAAGCCGCGGCCATCGCGGCCGCGCGGTTTCTTGGCGGCGGTGATGAACGGGCGGCCGATCAGGCTGCCGTTTCTGCGATGCACCGTGCGATCGGGAAATTTCAAGTGGACGGCACCGTTCGCATCGGTGAAGGCGATGCCGGGGACGGCAAACTCTTCGTCGGACAGAAGGTGGGTACCGGGACTGGACCGAGAGCGGATGTGGCGCTGGTTGCCATTGAGGGAACCAGCATTGTCGCCCGCGGCGGTTACAACGCGCTTTCCGTTCTGGCGATGGCCGAAGAGGGCGGTTTTCTGACTGTTCCCGACATTTATATGGATAAGATTGCTGTCGGGCCCGAAGTCGCGCCTGAGGCGATCGAACTAGACAAGTCGCCTGGAGAAAACTTGAACGCAGTGGCGGAATGCATGGGCGTGGCTGTTTCGGATCTACAGGTTTGCCTACTGGATCGACCCCGCCACGGCCAATTGGTTGCCGCGATCCGTGAAACCGGCGCACGGATTCAATTGATCATGGATGGTGATGTCAATGGGGCGGTAGCGCCGGGGTTGGCCAACAGTCCTGTAGACGTCTACATGGGTATAGGCGGTGCGCCGCAAGGTGTGTTGGCCGCTGCCGCCTTGCGGGCGTTGGGGGGGGGCATGCAGGGGCGACTGGTGATTCGTAGCGCCGATGACGGGGCGAAGGCTCGGGACGCGGGGATTGAGGACCCGGATAAGAAATTGACACTTGAAGAAATGGCCGGTGGTCACGTGACCCTTGCGGCCACGGGTATTACTCAAGGACCTATGCTGAACGGTGTGCGGCTGGCGCCTGAAGGTGCGGTGACCCATTCCATGGTCATGCGTTCGCGAACCGGGACGTTCCGCTATATCGAGGGACATCATGACTTCCGAAGGAGCCGCAAAGACTGATCCCGGTTCCGCCGCGGATCCCTACCTTGGTGTCGTTGAATCCGCCGAAGGAAAACGTTGGCTGCTGCGCGAGTACGATGAGCGTCAGGCGTTGACGCTGGTTCAGCGCTATGGCCTGCCCGACGCCGTGGGGCGTGTCCTAGCCGCGCGTGGCATCGACGCCGGCGCAGCCGACACCTTCCTTTCCCCCACCTTGCGAGATCTACTTCCTGATCCGAGTCGTCTGCGCGACATGGATACAGCTGCGGAGCGCGTCGCGGCAGCTATCACGAACGGAGAGGGGATCGCTGTCTTCGGAGACTACGATGTAGATGGCGCCACTTCTTCCGCATTACTGCACCGGTTTATTGAACATGTCGGCGGACGCTGTTGGATCTATATTCCGGATCGTCTAAGCGAGGGGTATGGGCCGAACGCGCCGGCGTTGTTGGAGTTGTCCAGAGAGGGAGCGTCCGTCGTGTTGACAGTGGATTGCGGCACGGCGGCACATGAGCCTTTAGCCGTGGCCCGGGACGCGGGATTGGATGTCGTTGTCGTCGATCATCACACGGCGGAGGCGCACCTGCCTGCCGCCATTGCCGTGGTCAATCCCAATCGCCTGGATGACGACAGCGGCGAAGGGCATTTGGCGGCCGTGGGCGTGGCGTTTCTCTTGGTGGTCGCGGTGAACCGAGAATTACGGCGGGCAGGCTGGTATGCGGATCGCACTGAACCCGATCTCACGCAATGGCTGGACCTTGTGGCTTTGGGGACTGTTTGCGATGTGGTGCCGTTGCGTGGTCTGAACCGGGCTTTGGTGGCGCAAGGCCTCAAGGTGATTCAGCGGCGCAGCAATCCCGGCATCCGGGCCCTCGCTAATGTTGCTGCCATCTCGGAGGCGCCCGCCGCCTATCACCTTGGTTTCGTTTTTGGACCGCGGGTCAATGCTGGAGGACGCGTCGGGGCGGCTGACCTGGGCGCACGCCTGTTGACCACGGAGTTTGACGATGAAGCGGCAGACTTGGCCAAGCGTCTTGACGCTTTTAACCGGGAGCGTCAGGACATTGAGGCGCAGGTTCTTGCGGATGCGTTGGATAGTTTGGAGAGAAATCCGCCGGGTTCTGTCGTTATCGCGGTTGGCGAGAACTGGCATCCTGGCGTAATCGGTATCGTCGCCAGTCGTTTGAAGGAGCGGTTCAATCGGCCGGCTTGCGTCATATCCATGAATGAGGAGGAAGGCTTGGGCACCGGCTCAGGCCGGTCCGTGATAGGGGTCGATCTAGGCGCCAACGTCATTGCTGCCCGTCAGGCTGGATTGTTGAGTCGGGGCGGTGGACACCGCATGGCAGCGGGGTTCACGGTAGCCAAAGCTCAATTGCCGGCATTCCTCGATTTCCTGGAAGAACGGGTCGCCGCCCGCGTCGCGGAAGTGGGCATTGTGCCCAGCCTTCACCTGGACGGAGCCCTGACCTCGGGCGGGGCCAATTTGGAATTGATCGATGCCCTGGAGCGCTTAGCTCCCTATGGTAGTGGCAATGCGGAGCCGCGGTTCGTGATCCCTTCGGCACGGGTAAATTTTGCCGACGTAGTCGGTGCCGATCATGTGCGCTGCAGCCTCGAAAGCCCGGAGGGAGGGCGTTTGAAGGGGATATGCTTCCGCGCCGTGGACCGTCCGCTTGGACAACTTCTGTTAAAGGCGAAGGGGCGGCCCTTGCATGTGGCGGGTCGACTTCGGGCCAACTCCTGGCAGGGCCGGGTCTCGCCACAGCTCTTTGTCGATGACGCGGCTGCGGTATGGTAATGTCTCCCGGTTTACTAGTCTGGAGAGGGGGAAGACATGCTCGATAAATGGGACGGTCGCTTCATGGATTTGGCGAATTTTGTTGCCAGTTGGTCCAAAGATCCTTCAACACAAGTTGGTGCGGTGATCGCAAACGCTAATACCAAGCGGGTAGTTTCCATGGGTTTCAATGGATTTCCAGCAGGCGTCGAGGATTCGGAAGACCGCCTAGAGACCCGCGAGATCAAGTACGAAATGGTCGTCCATGCGGAGGCTAATGCGTTGTTGTTTGCCGGTCCCGCGGCCGAGGGATGTACACTCTATGTCACTCCTTTGCCACCCTGTGCACGATGTGCGGTGCTGATTATCCAAGCGGGAATTAGCCGGGTCGTTTGCCCAATCCCGGATAAATCCAAGGAACCTTGGGCAACACAGAGCCGAATTTCCGAGACCATGTTCGGAGAGGCTAGTGTTCAGTTGGAT
>DFRF01000099.1:0-2039 GCA_002378125.1 Rhodospirillaceae bacterium UBA3470
TCGGTCCAAAGACTGGAGCCGCTGACCAGCGCGTCGCCACCTTTTCCTTCACAGTGGATAGACAAAAATCCGCGGAGATACCGCCCTTGGCCGCTGCTGAATGGGTGGGGCTGTCGAACGGTCATTTTTACGCAAAGCGATTTTTGGAAGCCGTTGGCATCACCGACGCCAATGACGGCGTGGTTCGAGCCTCGCTCGCGCATTACACCAGCGAGGACGATGTGGAGAAGTTGATCTCGCTTCTCGATCGGGTTCTTTAACGCGATATAAGAAGCCGGCGCTTCCGGAGAGCCTCTTCTAACGCTTCCTCTTCCTTGACCAGCTCCATTTCCAACCGCTTGATACGCTTGTTCAGGTTTTCGACACGCTTCAGCCGCTTAGCGCGTTCCTTTACGTTGCGACGGTTATTCCATGTGCGGAAGCGCCAATGGCCTATGACGCAGAACAGTACAGCACCCGCGCCGGCGCAGATAATTCCAGCCGCGAGATGCCCCACGTGTTGGAAGCTGACTGCCGTGCCCCAGAACCCGATGGTGATCATCGCTGCCGCGGCTACAAACAAAACGCGACGACTGTTGATCTCGTCCTGATCCTGAGAATTCTCCGCCTCGGCAATGGCGATGGCAATCTCCATGCGCGCCATAGCCTGCCATTTTTTGAAGGACATGCCCGCGTCAATGGCTCGACCTTCACGGATGAACTGCTCAAGGCGCATGATCACGTACTGCGCGCGTTCTTCCGGCGTCGCATGCTCGCGGAGTTTCGTAACCTGAAAGTCGTCGTTGCTAGGACTTTTCATCTCGGCAGCATATACGTAACCATGTTAAAGACCCGTTAGTGACGCTTCCGCAACACCGACAAGCCGTTCGCGAGCTTCAGTCAATTTCGCCAGAGCCACCTGCGCATCCGCTAGTTTCTCGCGCTCGGCTTCGACCACGGCCTCTGGGGCCTTGGCGATGAATTTCTCATTAGCCAACTTCTTCTCGAAGCGTTCGATCTCGCTCTGCTGCTTCACCAATTCCTTATCGAGACGCGCCTCTTCGGCGGCCACATCGATCAAATCGGCGACACTGACAAAGACGGTGGCTTCATCCAAAACGAACTGGATCGCGCCTTTGGCAACCGATTCGACATCCGCTGCCGCGATGACGTCAATACGTTGGATTCTTGCCAAACGGGTCAGCAAGGCCGAATGGCGAACCATCGCTGCGGATGCCATATCGCCGACGCCGGTAATCCCAATTGGGACCTCCGCTTTGGGAGGTACATTCATCTCAGCACGCACACTACGAATTTCAGAAATCAAACGGACCAGCCAATCCATCTCCGCATTCGCATCTGCGTTGATCAGGCCATCATCCAGGTTCGGCCATGGCGCGCGGATCAGAGGCATCGGTCGATCAGCGGAAATGCTCTCCCAAAGCTCTTCAGTAATAAACGGCATGATCGGATGTAACAGATGCAAGATCTGATCCATTACCCATCCCGCCGTGGCTTGCGTCTCCGTCCGAGCGTCCACATCGCCATGTTCCTGAAGGATCGGTTTGATAAACTCGAGGTACCAGTCGCAGAACGTACCCCAGACAAACGCGTAGACGCCCTGAGCTGCCTCGTTGAACCGGTAGGCGTCGATGGCCGTTGACATGGCGCGTTCAGCCTCCGCGACCTTACCCACGATCCACTTGTTCACCGTCTCATTGACAGATGACGGATCGAAATCGGCGACAGGGCAACAAACGTTCATTTCACAGAACCGTGCGGCGTTCCAGATCTTGGTGCAGAAGTTCCGGTACCCTTCTACCCGCTGCTCCGATAGGCGGACGTCCCGACCCTGGGCGGCGAAGGCGGTCAGAGTAAATCGCAGAGCGTCCGCGCCAAATTTGTCAATGAGTTCAAGTGGATCGATAACGTTCCCCTTGGACTTGGACATTTTCTGGCCCTGTTCATCGCGAACCAGAGCGTGGATGTAAACCGTATGGAACGGTACGTCATCCATGAAATGGATGCCCATCATCATCATCCGGGCGACCCAGAAGAAG
>DFRF01000099.1:2350-14195 GCA_002378125.1 Rhodospirillaceae bacterium UBA3470
GGCGACCCAGAAGAAGATGATGTCAAACCCGGTAATCAAAACGTCGGTCTGATAATACCGAGCCACCTCAGGCGTTTCGTCCGGCCATCCAAGCGTCGAGAATGGCCAGAGCGCCGACGAGAACCAGGTATCCAGGACATCCGGATCCTGGGTCAAGACGACCTCATCACCACAGGCTAAACGAGCCGCGGCATAGGCTTCTTCTTCGGTCATTTCCACAAAAATTTCACCGGATGGCGCAAACCAGGCAGGAATTTGATGTCCCCACCAGATCTGGCGCGAAATGCACCAGGGCTGAATGTTGCGCATCCATTCGTAATAGGTGTTCTCCCATTGCTGCGGAACGAACTTGGTCTTGCCCTGCTCCACCGCGGTAATCGCCGGGCCGGCCAAACGCTGTGCATCCACGAACCATTGGTCCATAAGCCAGGGCTCGATGACGACGCCAGAGCGGTCGCCATAAGGCACGGTCATGTGGTTGTCTTCGATCTTTTCCAGAAGACCGAGTGAATCCATTTCCGCGACGATCATGTCTCGGGCCGCGAACCGTTCCATACCCTTATAGTGGTCTGGCACGTTCTCGTTGAGATGAGCATTCTCATCAAAAATATTGACCAGTTTTAGGTTGTGGCGACGCCCCACTTCGAAGTCATTAAAGTCGTGCGCCGGTGTCATCTTCACCGCACCGGTGCCTTTTTCCGGATCGGCATAGTCGTCGGCCACGATGATCAGACGGCGACCGACGATGGGCAGCACAAGGTAATTACCGATCAAGTCTTTGTACCGGTAATCATCTTCATGCACGGCAACCGCCACGTCGCCTAGCATGGTCTCGGGTCGCGTCGTTGCTACGGTCAGATATTCCCCGTCCCGGCCCTCTATCGGATACTTGAAGTACCAAAGTTTGCCGACCACCTCGCGCTGTTCGACTTCCAGATCGGAAATCGCGGTGTGCAACTTCGGGTCCCAATTGACGAGACGTTTGTCGCGATAGATCAGTCCCTGTTTGTGTAGATCAACGAAGACCTTACGCACAGCACCTGACAAGCCGTCATCCATGGTGAACCGCTCGCGCGACCAATCACATGACGCGCCCAACCGGCGCAGCTGAGACGTGATATTACCGCCCGACTTTGCCTTCCATTCCCAAACCTTCTTAATGAATTTCTCCCGACCATAATCGTGGCGGGTCTTGCCCTGTTCAGCCATTTGGCGTTCCACCACCATCTGGGTGGCGATCCCTGCATGGTCCGTTCCCGGCTGCCATAGAGCGTCCAGACCTTTCATCCGTTTATAACGGATCAGAATATCCTGGAGCGTGTTGTTCAAAGCGTGCCCCATATGCAGGCTGCCGGTCACGTTTGGCGGTGGGATCACGATCGTGTAGGGATCGGCATTAATGCGTTCGACATCATGGCCAGCCACCTGGGCGCTCATGGCGCATTCAAAATCACCGTTTTCTTCCCATATCTTGTAATGCCGCTCTTCGGCATTACCGGGCTGGTAGGATTTTTCCAGCATGACCCATCATCCCTTTTGGAAGCAAAATATTCACGTTTGAGACGGCGTTGGTTCTACCCCTGGCGCGGGGCAGTGGCAAGCGGAGCGCTGAGATTAGCGTGATTAATCTTCTAGGCGCTCGGCGCGATTGACCATGAGATCAATCTCCCGCTTGACCAGACGCTCGATTAGGTAAGGCAGATTGCGGTCTAACCATTCCCGGAGGATGGGCTTCAGCATCTCTCGGACAATGCCTTCTAGCGTCATGTCGCGGCTAGAGGTATCAACGACCATATCCCGGCGATCGAGAATAGCAGCCGCTAATTCAGAAAGCACATCGGTCGAGGCACGCGACGTAGGCTCGGACAGAATCTCTGTGGCGACCATATCCGGCGTCAATTCCAGCATAGCCTCCAAGGCTGGCGGCATGGGCGCAGGTTCTGGAATGGGGTCCGGCTCCAGGATGGGCTCGGGAGCAGGCTCGGCATTTGAAAGGGTCTCGGTCTCGGTCTCGGTCTCGGTCTCGGTCTCGGCCTCAGTTTCGGGCTCGGGATTCGCCTCGGGCTCCGAATCTGTTTTGGCCTCCGTTAGTTCAGCCTCCTCCTCATCCGTCAAAATGTCTCGGATATTGGTAAGGATATCCTCCATTGAAGGATCTTGGCCGTCTTCCTCTGTCGCCGTTTCTTCGCTCATAGCACGCCCATCCGGTGTTTCCGGCTTTAAACGCTAACCAGACATGGTTAAGAAATGGTTATCCAAGGCCTGACGGAAAAACAGCATCTGCACCAAAACTGTTCACCCCCCTCTTCGGTCGTCGGCTACTTGACGCCGCCCCGCGACATCCCGCCAAGCCATTTCCCGCGAACTTCTTTATAGTGTGCACGAGGATCATAAAGGGTGACGGGGAGTTTAAGGTCGCGCGCTGTCATTCGTCCGACGGAACTCAATAGATGATAAGTTGCAACCACCTCTTCGCGCTGAGCCCGAACATGGGCAACCCGCGAGTCGAGGAGTTCCTGTTCGGCATCAAGAACATCCAAGATTGTCCGCGAACCGACGGCGGCTTCACGCTCAACACCTTCGAGGGCTACGACATTAGCATCAATTTGGGCGTCAAACGCTTTCACACGGGCACGCGCCGTGACCAGCGATTCCCAGGCGGCCGCCGCGGCCTCAACGGCATCTCGCCGTCGCTGATCTATCAGAAGCAAAGATTCAGCAGCGTCTTGTCGAGCTGCACGGAGGCGAGAATACACGGCGCCTTGCTGATAAATAGGAATGGTCAAGTTCAAGGTCAGCGACTGGGTAGTACTTCGGCAGCATTCCGCCGCACTTTGGTAATCACGCGTCCAATTTCCAACCAATTCCAGCTCTGGCAGCAATTCTCCCCGAACTCCGTCCGCATTATCCAATGCGGCGCGTCGACTAAACTCCGCATCAATCACGTCCGGGTTCTTCGTCGCGGCGACTTTCAGGGCTTCCGCCTTCTCTTTTGGCAAGTGCGCCGGCAACGGCGGAAGTTTTAGTTCGCCGGGGGCTACTTCGCCGATGACGTTCTCGTAAGTTGCCCGTGATGCTTCCAGGTCACCTTCAGACTGTATCCGGTCAGCAACGGCACGTGCCAAACGCGCCTCGGCCAGGTACACGTCGGTTCGCGTAATCTCACCTACTTCAAACCGGTCCCGGGTGGCTTCTAGCTGCCGCTTCAAGACCTGTTCATTATTTACATTGAGTTTGAGCACAGCCTGATCACGGAACACGTTCATAAACGCGGTCACGGCATCGGAGAGCACGGTCTGCTCTTTAGAAATCAAGCGTGCACGGTCAGCCTGGATGTTGTTTTCAGCCTTTCTAGTGGCCGCCAACGTTCGTCCACCACGAAACAAAGATTGCGAGACTTTGATACCAAATCCCTTCGGGTGCCGGGTCTGATCAATATTTGAACCGGTGTTCTTCGTGTTCTCAATTTGAGAGATACCAAGATCGGCAGAGACCGAAACATCAGGACGCCAGTTAGCAAAGGCCTGCGGTACACCCTCGTCCGTGGCCCGCACACCAGCGCGCGCTGCCAACAATGAAGGATTGTTCATATAGGCGGCAGCCATGGCATTGGAAAGATTTTGCGCTTCCGCCGACTGGCCATTGGGCAGCATTCCCAAGATAACGCCGGCAGAAATACTCAGAAAAGCCGTCCGAAATTTTGCTACTGCAAAGTGTTGATCAGCCAAAACGACCTCACACCGAATAATTAGTTATTCAACTCTATCATACACCAAGTGACCCGAGCGAAGGACACGGGTCAATACCCAGCGTGAAACCCCAGAATACTGCGGTCTCCAGAGACTCGCAAAAAAACCTTCAGTGGTCAAATATGCATTTCCCCCGAAAGCAAGATTCGCGCCATTTCGGGAGATATGTGGCAACCTGATCGTCTACTGCGCGCACGGCGCTAGAATACGAATGATTTTTGCTTCCTGAAACCCGGCAACAGCGGTGTTCCTGCGTCAAAAACTTCGCGCTTCGAGATAACACCGCCAAAACGGCTGTAAAGATAGGCTGTTCCGACGCGCTCACCTGCGACGATCGCAACAAGGCGTCCACCCTCAGCCAATTGGTCACAGATGGCGTCCGGCACGGTCTGCACCGCACCATCGAAAAAGATGACGTTGTAGGGCCCCTGATCAATGTTACCGTCTTCTAGTTTGCCTTCAACAACGGCAACATTATCTAACCCAATGGCCGCGAGGTTCTCGTTGGCTTTCTGCGCCAACCCCTTATCCGGTTCGACCGCAACAACCGTATCCACGATTTGCGCGAGGACGGCCGTGGCGTAGCCGGTTCCACAGCCAATGCTCAAAGCTACATCTTCTGCATTCAAAGCAGCCGTCTGAAGCAGACGCGCGACAACCATCGCTTCCATGACATAACGCTGACCGCCCAACGGGACGATCTCATCGACATAGGCAATTCCCGTCAAATTATCTGGAACGAACTTCTCTCTCGGAATTTTAAGCAGGGCCTCGACGATCCGTTGATCATCGACCCGATTGGGCAGAATTTGACAGTCCACCATGTTTTGGCGTGCGGCGGCGAAATCCATTCCTGATCTCCCTGGCGGGACGTTGCTTATGGCGTGGTTATATTATCAGATAGGAATAAACTCAAACGTATCCAGCGTTAAAAGTGCTGGATTAGCGCCGGTCCAGGATCAGATAATTTCATCGCATTCAATGCCTTGACCGGCCCTGGGTGACCGTCTAAGTTCGCTCGCCTTCAAGGTCAGGTCCAGTGGTTTTCTGGCTCCTACAAAGAGCCGTTAATTTGACTGGCGCGGTGGCGGAGTGGCTACGCAGCGGCCTGCAAAGCCGTGTACACCGGTTCGATTCCGGTCCGCGCCTCCACACTGATCCGGTGTAGCTCAGTTGGTAGAGCAAGCGGCTGTTAACCGCTAGGTCGTAGGTTCGAGTCCTACCGCCGGAGCCAATTCACAGAAAGGCCGTTGGAGACCTCTCCAGCGGCCTTTCCCTTTGCGTCGATCGTCGCCGTTTTGGCAATCAGATCAAAGGGTTGCCTCAAGGCGACCGAAAGCTCGCCATCAGATTACCCAGATCAGCACCCGCTGGGGCTTTCACCAATCTAGCGCAGGGGGAACGGATAGGCCAACTCCGCCCATACCGGGGCGGCAATTTCATTGTGGCCGACGAGGGATGGTTTGTCTCGCGAATAAGGATCGTACCATAGCGTGCTCCGTCCTGCGAACAAACGCGCGAAGGGGAATGCGTCCAGTTCGCGATCCCAGGGGTTCAAACTGGGAAGGATATTGAGGACGAGCAGATCCCGAACGCCGGCGCCAGGGAGGTCACCGCGATGCAGTATGCGCGAGGGCGCGAACACAGTGGCATCCCCGGCGCTTAAGGCTGGTCGAACCGGCGAAATGGAGGTATCGTCCGATGGGAAAAGTGACGCTAGATCGGCAATGCGCTTCGAGCGGGCCGGAAAAGCATACCCTGCCTGCGCACATCGCCGCGTCTCCTCGAAGTTTGTGAATAGCGTCGCAGGACTCTCGGCATTACAATCGGTCAAATAGATGAGGACGTGTAGCTTGGCCATGGGATCGAAATCGCGGTGCCAGAGAAACGATGCCCCCACGTTTGGCGCCAGTCGCGACCGCATCAACTCAAAATGATCAATTCGAAAGAAGCATTCTAGGTAGGCCTCCAGTTGATCCCCGACGCCACCGCGCAAGGTCTCGGAAATCATGGCCACGATTTGCTCTTGCAAATATGCATCTGCATCAATCTTGGCGTTGACGGATTCGGAGCTCTCATTCACCAGTTCATCAAAGGCGGCAGACAAGGCGCGGACCGAATCGCTGGACAAGAAAGATTGTTCGATACCATGACCACGGCTTGTCAGCGCCGTGGCCAAGTCGCCCGGTTGCGGCAACTCAGGTCGAACCTGAGGGTAAATCTGCTGACATATTCGATGGAATTCCGAATGAAACTCTAAGGGGTTCTGCTCAAGGAGCAAATCGGTCGATCCAGGATCAAAGGCAATCAACCCATTTTGTTGTGAAATCTTTAGTTCCACAACCTGAGACCTTTTGGCGGTTCCGGCAATCGCTTCGCCCAATAGAAAATGTCAGCGCAGAAATTGAGAGCTATACTTCTCACAACGGGAAGGTGATAGTGCATGGTGTTAGTTCTACACGCTCGCGGACTAGAAAGCCAAATGAATGGAGCCTTCGATGGCTGAAATGACGATTGAAGAGTGCGATAAAATACTTCCGCAAATCTTGCTCGAATACAACGGCACACAAATCACCTATTGCAATTTGGTTCACATGTTTATCTGCCATCAGTAACGCAAAAAGCGCCGAGCACGGTTCGAAATCATGACTACGTCATCTCAGCAGACCCGTCCCTTGAATATCGTTTGGCGACGGCGGGTCTTAGATCGCTTCTTGGAGGCGACGTTCATCCGCGAGGTCCTGCTGGCGTCCCTTCGCCGGCCCATGCGCTGGATCGCCATCGAAGACGATGCGGCCTTGCCTCTCATGAACGATATTCTGGTATGTTCCTTTGCCGACCCATCGGCCTATCTCCGGGAACTCCGCAGGTCCGGCCACCGAAACATCGGCGTCATGCACCTTGGCGATGAAATTGGCCAGGACGACCGGGGGTTCTACGCCGATGCTGATTACGTTCTCCGGAACTATTACATTCCCGAAGACTTTCGCCTTTCCGAAACCCACGGGCGCCCCATTCTTTGGGTACCCAACGGATGGGCAACGGGTGTCGGTCCGCGTGCATCGGCGCAATTGTTACCCATCACTGCGCGCAGGCATGATCTCTTCTTTGCCGGTTTCGTCTCAGGCCCTAATCGTCGCATTGACGAACGAATAAGCATGCTAGATGTTCTACAGGAACATCGTATTCCAGCGACGATCCTTCTCAGTGAAGATTTTGGGCAAGGTCTAGGCAGCGCTAGCTACAGTGCCTATATGGCTGATGCGAAACTCGCCTTGGCGCCGGCCGGCAACGCCGCGGAAACGATTCGTTTCTACGACGCTCTGGAATGCGGGGCGTTGCCGGTAGTGATCGACGCGCCCTGGCTGCATGCCGAAGCAGCGCTCGGTTTGTGTGGCCCCCCGCCAATTATCATCTTGGACAGTTGGACCGCACTTCCAGATGCACTTGAAGGTTATCTGTCTCCGTCCGCCGAGGCAGGTCTTTCGGCACAGGCGGATGCCTGCCGGGATTGGTGGCGGACGTTCAAACTCCGAACCGGCGACCGGGTTACAAGCCTTATCGAGACCGCCTTCGCAGCGACCTAAGGATGCCAAACTTGGAACCCGATACGCTTTTCGAAACCGCCATGGCAGCGCACAGAAGGGGCGATTTGAACGCAGCCCGCAAAGCCTATGAAGAGGTTCTCGAAAACGATCCCCAACACGCCGGTGCGTGGATGAATTTGGGCGTTCTGCATCGTGCCGCGGGCGCATCTGAAGCGGCGCTCGCCGCTCTGCGCCGCGCTGAAGACTTGGCACCGGATCACGAGGGCATTCTGTACAACCTCGGCAATGCCTTGATGGACAGCGACGCACTTGACGCCGCCATCGGGGTCTACCGTCGCGCACTTAAGACCGCCCCGACGTTCGCCAACGCCTATAACAATTTGGGAGAGGCCTATATTCGCAAAGGCGATCGCAAGACCGCCATTGCGCAATTCCGCGCCGGACTTGAGAGGAAAAGCACTCATACGGGCTTGCTGATCAACTTGGGAAACGCGTTGCATCACGAAGGCGAACCCGAAGCGGCCTTGTCATGTCTCTATCAAGCGCTGGAAGCGTCGCCCAATTCCATCACCATCCGGCGCAATCTGGGCAATGTGCTCCGAACTTTAGGATATTTGTCGGCAGCCGAAGACATGCTTCAAGAGGCCCTTGAGCGTGCGCCAGACGATGCGAACGCGCAGGTTTTACTGGCTTTCTGCAAGTTTGCCCAGGGCGAGTTCGACGCAGCGTGGGACGCCTACGCGCATAGATGGCGGTCGGACCATCACGAACCGGCTCGCCGCTTTGAAGCTCCCCTTTGGGCGGGCCAGTCCCTAGCGAGAAAGAAGCTACTTATTTGGGGCGAACAGGCCGTGGGCGACGAGCTGATGTTCGCGACTATGTATGATGAACTCTCCAATATGACTAGCGACATTCATGTCGAGACTGAATACCGGCTTTTACCCCTGTTCAAGCGTTCCTTCCCTCAGTTCAAAATATACGCTCGACGAACCCCGCCAGCCACTTCGTTGTTGAAACAACAATTTGATTACCAGATTGCCGCAGGTGACCTAGGGCGATACCTGCGCCGGACAAGAAACGATTTCACTGCATCAAAGCCTTATCTGAAAGTAGATGCCGATCACCGACTGCGTTTCCGCGAGGCCTACGTCGCCCAAGCGAACGGTCGACCCATAATCGGCATTTCATGGCGAAGCGGTAGCGAACACGCCGGCGTGCCGCGTTCTATTCCCTTGAGCGATCTCCAACCTTTGGTCGCTGACAATTCTCTCATGTTCGTCAATTTGCAGTACGGCGAAACGGATAAGGATCTCACAACCCTTCGGAACATGGGCTGCACGATCATTGACGATGCGCGCGTCGATCCATTGAAGGACATGGATTTCGCCGCCGCACAAATCGCGGCAATGGATCTCCTGGTTTCCGCGGCCAACACTACGGTGCATTTAGGAGGCGCCTTGGGCATTTCTACATGGATCGCCCTGTCGAAGACCCCCGATTGGCGATGGTTGGCGGAAGGTATAGATTCACCCTGGTACCCAAACGTTCGCCTGTTCCGGCAAACTGACATCGCGGATTGGGGAAAACCGGTGGCCCAAATCATTTCCGCATTACGTGATCGGCCGAGCACCATGCCGCCATGAGAAAGCCGCGTCCCGCGTCCAGCCTATTCATTTTCACATTGATCGGTCTATGGTCAACCGGAGTGACGCCGCCTACCCACGCGCAATCTGCATGCATGAATTTCGGTCAATCTCCGGATGTCACCTTACGCATCGAACCAGGCAAGATTACTCTCAACAACAGGTACAGTCGCAGTCAAATCAAAACGCTTTCGGGCCGCGGACCGTCGTCTGTTAAGCTCGGATCACGCTGGCAACCCATTGGACTGACGCTAACGGAGCAGCAATTTTCCATGCGGGTCAAGGTCGACGCCAAGCGAATTGGGAGCGATCGGTTCTGCGGCCAACTATCGAGGGTCGACGCGCGGTTGGGCTATGACAAACTGAAAGTCTACATCGCTCGAAAATATCGCCCAGGTTCTTGTAATTACCGCTCCATACTTGATCACGAAAATCGCCACGTCTCGGTATTTCGCAACACCCTGGTCAAGTACGCACCAAGGGTAGAGCGCCGGCTCAGACGGTTTGCCGCTAGCCTTGGCCCCGTCGTCGCTACTTCGGCAGACCAAGCGGCTAAAATTCTTCAGCAAAAACTGCAGCGCGAATTGAAACCCCTTATCCGGGAAATGGATCGCGAGATGGATTTTCGTAACGCTAAGCTCGACAGCCCTCAGAACTACCGAAGAGAACAGGCACGTTGCTCCCAATGGTAATCGTCAATCTTTCTCAAAACTTGTTTATGGTCGCGCTACGACCATATAAGAAACCTAAAGACACTGGGATGTACGTTTTATTTTGAAGTCATAACCCAAACGCCATCCCAATCCTTTGGGTTTTCTTTCTTCATTATCGTACAGCGCTCAATGTAAGTATCCGATAACTTATCTGCTGGATTAGCTTTCAGACATTCCTTAAATGATTTAATAGCTTTATCCCAACTTCCGGTCTTATACAATTCCCGACCCTCGTTGAAGTGGTTCACTGTTTCCATTAAATTAGGGAACGTTGTTGCGTTATGATAATCTAAAACTTCCCTCACTCCGACAGGTTCCGTCTTACCTTTAACAACAACATCATCGATATATCTAATTTGATAAGTTCCCTTCAACTTATTGTAGGTGTAATCGCTTATGAGAATTCGCGCAGAGTATTGTTTACAAGCACTCTCAAGCCTTGCTGCCAAATTCACTCCGTCGCCGATCATAGTGTAATCCATTCTTTTTGACGAACCGATATTGCCTGAGACTACATAATCGGTATTAAGACCGAGCCCCATATCTACAGCCATTTTACCTTCTATCTCGCGCTTCTCATTCCACTCCCACAATCTTGATATCATATTTATTCCAGCACGAACCCCTCTGTCTTCATCATCATCGTTGGCAACGGGAATCCCAAATCCCGCCATGATAGCGTCCCCAATAAACTTATCAACCATACCTCCTTGCTCGCTGATCGCTTCCACCATGATATCAAAGTACTCGTTTAGGAGGGAGACGGTACCCTGCGCGCCTAGCGTTTCAGTAATTGTTGTAAAGCTTCGAACGTCAGAGAATAACAATGTAGCGACGGTCTCTTGGCCGCCCATAATATCGGTCCCCTCACTCATTAGCTGCTCCGCAATGCCAGGATCTATATATCGTGACATAGTCGATTTCATGCGCTTTTCGTCAGAGATATCTTCGATCATTATTAGGGTTCCAAGGTGCCCCTCCGCTTGGTCCATTCGCCCATCGGGGTCTTGGTTTTCCAGGGGTAAGAAACTCAAATTAGCCGATACCATATCGAGGTTGTCATCCTCGACTGAACCAACTTCGAACTCAGTATCCATTAAAAGCTCGTCTTCTTTCGATTCTTCGCAGTCTTTAATTTTCTCCAATATCCATGACCGGCCATTAGTAAAAAATTCTTCAGCTGTTTTTCCTATGATATCCGATGAACGAATTTTGAGGATTTTGAGCCCAGCTTTATTACAAGTAATAATTTTTCCTTCATCATTGATCGTGATAACCGCATTAGTCATACTAGTTAACATGCTGTGGTTATAAGCACGCTCTTTTGCGACATCCTCGAATAGTGCTGCGTTCTCAAGAGCTATCGCAACCTGTTGCGTAAAAGCTTTTAGTCGTGATTCGTCTTCATCCGTGAAGCCTCCACCTTTCTTATTTAGCGCTTGAGTACAGCCAATGCATTTTCCATCTTTATTAATAATGGGAACGCATAGTATTGACTGAGTAAAGTACCCTGTCTGCTTATCGAAGCCTGGGTTGAAACGGAGGTCAGCGTAAGCATAAGGAATGTTGACAGTCTCTCGCGATTGGAAAACAGCGCCAGCGATACCGGCAGTATTCGGCAGGCGTATCTCACCAATTCCGTCGCCCATTGCCACGCGGGAAAAAAGCTCATCAGTTTTAGGGTCATTGAGGAAAAGAGTTGATCGATCGGCATTTAACATTCGCGTTGACTCAACCATCACGCGCTGTAGCAGTGAACCTAAGTCAATCTCAGCCGTCACGTCTGATACAATATCAAGAAATTGCATTTCTTTTTCGCGCGACTTAACCATTTCTTCCATGCCTTGCGCATTTTGTAAAGATACGGCTGCTTGAGCTGTAATTGCCTCCACAATATCCAAGTCTTCTTTTGTAAACCTACCTCGTTTTTTATTTAGTATCTGAATGACGCCAATTACATCGTTTCGCACAGTTCGAACTGGAGCGCACACAATGTTCTTCGTTACATATCCTGTTTGTTCATCAATTTTTGAATTAAATCTCTCGTCTTCATAAGCATTATGAATAATTTCTCCTTCTCCAGATTGGAAAATCGATCCCGCAATACCGGTCGTATTAAGAATTCTGATCTCTCTGGTTAGATCCCCTTGCGCCACACGTGAATATAACTCTCCAGTGAGAGGGTCGTTAAG